>JAEYTU010000546.1 GCA_023433825.1 Planctomycetota bacterium | reverse complement strand
GACATGAACCACGCGAACTGCACCCGCTCCGTCCGTCTCCGTCGATCCGCCGCCGCGGCGACGCTCGCGCTGGCACCGTTGCTGCTGGCGTTCGTCGCTGCCATGACGTCGGGTTGTCGTTCGGCGGCCAGTTCCCCGGCGACGAGTTCACTCGAAGACCTGATGACCGACGTCGTCGGCCCCGGGTTCGAGGACATGCTGGTCGAGATCAAGCGGGACACGGCGGCGATCGACCTCGCGCGGATCCGCGCCACGTCGCTGCGGATGGCCGACGCCGTCGCGACCGCGCACCGGCACGAGGCCGCGCGGACCGTGCCGGACTTCGCGACCTACGCAACCGAATGCGAAGCCTGGCTGCGGGAGTTGGCGGCAGCGGCCGATGCCGGCGATCGCGCACGCGTCGTCGCGAGCGTCCGCGACGCCGAGCCGCGCCACTGCAATCGCTGTCACGATGCCGTCGGCGCGGGCTGACCGAGCGGCCCGATGACCGACGCGCGCGACGCGCAGAACGCGATCTCGCAGCCCCGCTGCGTCGTCGACGGCCACACCGGGCGGCCGGTGCTGCAGGCGCCGCAGCGCCGGCTTCGGCCGCACTTCTTCGGTCCGGACGCGACGGCCAAGCCATGCCCGTTCTGTCAGGGCAGCGAGTCGGAGACCCCACCCGAGCTCGACGCCGCGCGTGACGTCGGCACGGCGCCCGACGGGCCGGGATGGACGGCGCGGGCGTTCCGCAACCTGTACCCAGCGGCCGAGCACCATGTCGTCGTCGCCGAGGGGCGCGCGCACGCCGAACAACCGGCGCGCATCGGCGTCGCCGACTGGTCGCGGATCGTCGCGCTGTGGCAACGCTGCATCGCGACGATGGAACGCGACGTCGGTCACGCGTTCCTGTTCAAGAACGTCGGCGCACGTGCCGGCGCGTCGGTGGCTCACAACCACAGTCAGCTGATCGGCCTCGACGCGGCGCCACCGCGGATCCGTCTGGAGCTCGCCCACCAGCACGCGACCGGCCGCTGCGCGGTCTGCGACGACCTCGCGCACGCGCAGCGCGACGGCCGCGTCCTGCACGAGGACCGCGGCTACGTCGTCTTCGCCCCGACCACGCCGCGACTGCCGTACGAGACGATGCTCGCGCCGCGCCGGCACGAGACCGACTTCCTCGCCGCGTCGGCCGACGACACCGCTGTCGCGCTGCACGCGTGGTTCGCAGCCGTCGATCGCGCGTTCGCGGCGCCGCCGTTCAACGCCTATCTGCACCGACTCGCCGGCGCCGACTTCCATTGGCACTTCGAGATGCAACTGCGGACCGGCAACCTCGCCGGTCTCGAACTCGGCGGCGACATGTACATCAACTCGGTGCCGCCCGCCGAGGCGATCGCGCGGCTGCGCGGCTGAGCTCGCTTCCGCAGCCGGCCGTCAGCGCCCGGGCGTCCGGGCCGCGCACTCGACGAGCAGCCGCTCGAGCCCGGCGACGCGGATCGGATCGCGACCGTCGGCGTCGTCGCCCGGCGCCGGAGCGGCGACGTCCGGCACGACGCCGACACCTTCGATCTCGTCGGTGAACCGCGGCAGCGTCGTCGCCGGGTACATCAGCACGTCGTCGTCTCCGATCGCGACGAACGTCGCCGGCACGACCGCACCTGCCGTCCGCTCGCCGACGATCGCCACCCGCCCACGGCGGCGAAGTTCGGCGGCCAGCATCTCCTTCGCGCTGCGCGTCGCGCGATCCACGAGCAGCACGACCGGACCGGTGAACGCCGCCCGACGCCCGTCGAGCACGGCGATCACCTCCCCGATGGCCGCCGCGCTCCCGCCGCGACCGCGCAGGTCGAGCAGCAGTCCATCGCAGTTCGCGAGCGGTCCGCGGAGCACGGCGCGAAGTTCCGCCCCGAGCCCGCTCACGTGCATGTAGTGGACGTGCACGTACCCGAGCCGCACACCGTCGCGTTCGACGACGTTCGCACTCGCGGCGATCGCATCGCGCGCCGACATCGTCGCGGTCACGAGTCGAACGTCGCGCCGTTCGCCGGTCGCCGCCGCGATCGTCACGACGACGACGTCGTCCGCGCCGACCAGCAAGCGGTGCTGCGGTGGATCGTCGAGCGCGGCGTCGTCGCTGCGTCCGTCGAGCCGCGCGCTGCGCCCGGGCGGCGCGCCGTCGATCGCGACGACGCGGTCCCCGACACGGAGCCCAGCCGCATCCGCCGGCCCGCCCTCCAGCAGCGTGTGGACGAAGAAGCGACCGGCGCTCTGTCGCAGCTCGAGCCCGAGCGTTGGGCGGCGTTCGCCGTTCAGGTCGGCCATCAGCGCGTCGTAGGTCGGGCGCGTGTAGAGCGCGACGTGGCTGACGCGCAGCTGACGCAGGAACGCGTGGACGATCGCCCGCTCCTGCGGGCGATCCGCCGCCGCACGCGCCGCGCTGCGAAAGCGCGCCGCGAGATCCGGCAGGCCGTCGGTTCGAAACGCGACGTCGTGGAAGTCGGCCGCGAGCGCGTCGACGACGCGCTCGAACATCACGCCGGCGTCGTCCTGGCTCGCCAGCGGCTGCGTCGCGACCCACCACGCGAACGTCGCGACGAGGAGCCGCGGACGGCGGGAGCGCGGGCTTTCGTTCGTTGGCGGCACGGGGCGCATCGGAGCACCGCGCGCGCGAGCCTCAAGCCCCGGCGCGGCGAACGCGCACGGCGGTCACGCCGGTCCGCTCGTCAGTGACCGCGCAACAGTCGTAGCGCTTCGGTCGCCGGGCCCGGCGAAGTCTCGGTCATGGCGGCGCGTTCCAGCTCATCGTAGACCGCGCTCCACTCGTCCTCCCGCGACGCCGCGCGGTGGCGTTCCGCGGTCTGCAACAGGCGCCGCGTCCGATCGATGACCGACGGTTCGCGGTTGGCGACGTGCAGACGTGCGATCACCGGGAACGCGCGCGGACTGTCGATCCCGGCCAGTGCGTCGAGCAGCGCGGCGCGAACGCGCGGCGGGATCCGTGCGAGCCGGTCGCGATCGCCGAGGCAGTGCAGCAGGAAGTCGAGCAGGTCCGGATCGGTCAGCCCGGCGACGAGGCGCAGCGAGTCCTCGTCGGGGGTCAGCGTCCGACAGGCGCGCTCGAGCACGGCGCCGGCGTGGCGTTCGGCCGTGATCCGCCGCTCCAGCGCCGCGAAGCGCGCGTCGAGATCGGGCCGCGTCAGCACGGCGCGCAGCGCCGCGAGGTCGACGCTCGCCTCGGTGTGTCGACCGTTCGCCAGATGACGTTCGACGGCGTCGATCTGCACGGCCACGAGCGTGTCGAGCAGCTCCGCGGCGCGCCAGCCGGCAGGCGTCATCGGATACCGCCGCTCGACTTCGACGAGGCGTTCGACGGCCTCCGCCGTCCGGCCGCGGCCGAGCGACTGCAGTCCCGACGCGAGCGCCGACACGACGGCGTTCGACGCGAGGATTTCGACGACGCCGGCCGTCGCACCGGCCAGCAGCACGGCGAACACGGCAGCGATGCCGACCCGGCGCCGCAGTCGCAAACGGCGTCGCTCGCGTTCGCCCGACTCCAGTTCGAGGTAGCGACGGCGAAGGCTCTCGTCGTCCGGCCGGCACTCGGTCGCGCGCACGAGCCACGACAGGGCCTGCGGACGATCGGTCTGCACGCAGCGCTCGGCCGCCTCGGTGAACAGATCCGCGGCTTCCGAACGTCGCCCGAGCGCGAGCTCGACCTCGGCGAGCTTCGTGACGAGGTCGACGCGGTGCTTCAGCTCGCGCCGCCCGCGCGCCGCCTCGAGCACCTGTCGCGCGCGGTCGGCGAGCGCCATGTCGAGCATGACGTTGGCCAACGCGAACACGGCTTGCAGGTGCGTCTCGGCGTCGCCGACCTCGGCCAGCAGCTGCACACGGCGTTCGTGCAGCGGCAGGTCGGCAGGCGCCAGTCGAACGGCCTTCTCGTACAGCGCCAGTGCGCCGTCCGGATCGCCATCGCGAGCGACGTCGAAACCGAGCGTCGCGTACTCGGCCGCGGCATCGGCGTGACGCCCTTCGGAGGCCAGCAGTTCGGCGAGCTGTTCACGCAGGCCGCGGTGATTGCGTTCGCTCTTCAGCGCGCGCGTCAGGTACGCAATCGCGTCGACGTTGCGGCGTTCGTCGATCGCGGCGCGCGCGAGGTCCTCCATCTCCTGCACGAGCAGCGGTCGCGCCAGCCCCTGCAGCACGAGGTCGGAGATCGCCTTCTTGACGAAGAACGGGTCGTACGGCAGCGACGCGAGCAGTTCGGAGACCGGTGCGCGACCGTCGAGCAGACCTGCGACCTCCGTCGCGATCGCGTCGAGTTCGAACTGATCCCAGCCCTCCAGCAGCACGAAGAGATCGTCGTCCGACGTGACGACGTTGCGGATCCGTTCGAGTTCGTCCTTCCGGCGTGCGCTCTCCATCAGCAGCGCCCCGGGATCGAGGCGGATCCCCGCCGACGACTGCTCGGCGTCGAAGATCCGCGGCGGCGCGTCGCCGGCGTCGAACGCGAACTGAGCCTCGCGGACCGAGATCAGCTCGTAGATCCGCTCCTGCACGAGTTCGTTCAGCGCGGCGCGGAACGTCGGCTCGTCGAGCACCTTCGACTCGGCCAGCACCGTTCGCAGCGACTTCTTCGATCGACTGCGCTTCTTCAGTGCGGTCTCGAGCTGGGCCGCCGTCACGTAGCCGCGCCGAACGAGATGCTCGGACACCGGCAATCCGATGCCGACGCCGAGCGAGAACCCGGCGACCAGCCCCGCCTCGAACCGGACGAAGTGCTCGAAGCCGCGCCCGCTGACGCGCAGCACGCCGGTCTGCCGATTCGTGTTCAGGTTCTGGAACACGTCGGCAAGGTGGATGCCCGAGAGATCGCCGGAGAACGTCATGGTGCGCGGGACCGTGCATCGACCGGAGCGTGGTCGCGCCTCGAACCAGCCTCCGTCACGCCGATGGCATTGCCCGGACGCGCGCGGCAAGATCGGCTGCGTCGTGCCTCTCATTGCGGCCCGCGATCGTGCCGCAGCCCGAGGTCTTCGCGCGACGCGCGAAGACCGACATCGCGGGCCGCGATGGGACAGCGCTTGCTGGGGCC
>JAEYTU010000079.1 GCA_023433825.1 Planctomycetota bacterium | reverse complement strand
GTACTCGCTGTTCGTCGACCGACCGGTCGCGACGGCGATGCTGACGCTGGCGATCGTCGTCGTCGGCGTCGCGGCGCTGCTGAAGCTGCCGCTCGCGTTCATGCCGTCGGGAATGGCGTCGAGCCGGATCCAGGTCTGGATCCCCCTCGCGCAACCGCGTCCGCCGCGCGAGGTCGAGTTGCGGATCACGCAGCCGCTCGAGGAGCACCTTCGAACGATCCCGGGGATCAAGCGGATCCGCAGCGAGAGCGAGTCGAACCGTTCGTCGTTCTCGATCGAGCTGCAGGAAGCACTCGACCCAACGCTGGCCGCTGCCGAGGTCCGCGATCGGATCCGCCGCGCGCGCGCCGAGTGGCCGGCCGACGTCGACCGGTACTTCTCGTGGCGCGAGGACGCCAGCTCGGTCCCGCTGGCGTTCTTCCAGATCCTGACGCCGTCCCGCGACGCGCAGTGGGATCAGAAGATGGACGAGATCGTCCGCCCGCGGCTCGAGGCAGTCGACGGCGTCGGCCGCGTCGACCTGTGGGGACTGCTCGACGAGACGATTCGGATCTGGTTCGACCGCGACAAGCTCCGCGGCAACGGCGTCGACTTCCGCGCGCTGCTCGAGCGAATGAGCGGCGACAACTTCACCGAGCCGATCGGCGAGATCGACAACGGCGAAGAGCGGCTGATGCTGCGCGTCGACGGGAAGTTCCGCAGCACGTCGGAGATCGAGCAGTACCCGATCCGACCGGGACTCGTCGTCGGTGACGTCGCGCGCATCGAACGCGTGCCGACGGTCCGCAACAGCGTCAGTCGCTACAACGAGAAGTACACGTACTCCGGCGCGATCCGCGCGACCGCCGGCGCCAATCCGGTCGAGACCAGCGCGCGGCTGCGGGAGCTGGTCGACGAACTCGTCGCCGAACCACAGTTCGAGGGGATGCAGTTCCGGTTCCTGTTCGACCAGGGGCGGTTCATCGAGGCGAGTCTCGAGACGCTGGTCTCGACGGCGCTGCAGGGCGGCGTGCTGGCGCTGATCGTGTTGTTCGCGTTCCTGCGGAACGTCCGCCTGACGCTCGCGATCGGCATCGCGATCCCGCTGACGCTGCTCGTCGTCGCCGCGCAGATCTACTTCGCCGGCGGCTCGCTCGACATCCTCAGCATGACCGGGATGACGCTCGCGGTCGGGATGGTCGTCGACAACTCGGTCGTCGTGCTCGAGAACATCCGCCGGCTGCGGGAACGCGGGATGGGCCTGCGCGACGCCTGCGTCGCAGGCACTCGCGAAGTCGGTCTGCCGGTCACGATGGCGACGATGACGACGATCGTCGTCTTCCTGCCGTTGATCTTCATGACCGGCTCGAAGAGCGCGCAGGCGATGATGGCCGGGGTCGGGATCCCGCTGACCGTCGCATTGCTCGGGAGTCTGCTCGTCGCGCTGTTCCTGCTGCCGACCGGCGTCCGCTGGCTCGACCGCGCGCCGGTCGTCGCCGTCCCCGACGACGCGCCGGCGTCGCGATGGTCGCCGATCACGTGGCTGCTCGCGGCGAACGGTTGGATGCTGCGCGTCGGTCTGCGGCACCGCTATGCACTGCTCGCGTCGGTCGTGATCGGGATCGTCGCGATGTCGGCGGCCGGGATCCGTCCGTATCCGACGCTCGACTTCGAGAGCGGCGACCAGAACCCGTGGGGCCAGCGCGACGTCACGGTCCATCTCGAGATCCCCCGCGGCATGACGATCGGCGACGTCGATCGCGAGGTGAAGGGCTACGAGACGTTCCTGCTCGCTCGGCGCGACGAGTGGAAGATCGACAGCGTCGCGACGCGGTTCAGCCGCACTTCGGCGCGCGTCGACGTCAAACTGCACGACGACGTTCGCGGACCCGAGATCACGCGGATCGGCGCCGCGATTCGAGCCGCGTGGCCACGCCGGCCCGGCATCACGCCGACGCTGCGAGCGACCGGCGAACAGGGCGCCGGCGGCGGCTCGCAGGAAACCGACATGCGGAACTTCGTCGTGCGCCTGCAAGGCCTCGACAGCGAGTTCCTGGTCAAGCTCGCCGGCCAGGTCACCGAAGCGCTGCGGCAGCTGCCCGGCGTCGAGTCGATCGACACGAATCAGAACGACGTGCGCGAGGAGGTCGTCGTCGACGTCGACCGCGACCGCGCGCAGGAACTCGGCGTTCAGCCGAACGCGATGCTCGGGACGATGACGAGCGGTCTGCAGGGCCGCGAGCTGTCGCGGTTCGAGGAAGCCGGGCGCGAAGTGCGACTGATCGCGCAGTTCGACCAGATCGGCAATCCGTCGCTGGTCGACTTGAAGGAGACGCAGATCTTCGCCGGTGCCGGCGTGTTCCAGCGTCTCGCCGACATGAGCGACGTCGGCTTCCGCAAGGCACTCGCGCAGATCGAACGGATCGACGGCCGCACGAGCGTGACGATCGTCGGCCGCCGCGCCGAGGGCGTCAGCGCGCCGGCCTTCCGCGAAGACCTGACGCGCGTCATGCGGCAGTTCCCGCTGCCGCGCGGGTACTCGTGGACCGAGGACAGCCCGTCTCGCGGCGCCGCGATGCAGATCGCCGAACTGCTGCAGGCGCTGCTGCTGGCCGTCACGCTGGTCTTCCTGCTGATGGGGATCCTGTTCGAGTCGCTGATCCTGCCGGCATCGATCCTCGTCACGATCCCGATCGCGCTGACCGCCGCGACGTGGTCGTTGAAGTTCTTCCACGGCGCGATCGATCCGATGGCGATCGTCGGACTGATCCTGCTGTCGGGCGTGGTCGTCAACAACGGCATCGTGCTGCTCGACTGCGTCGAGCGCCTTCGCCGTGAGGGCAGGACCCGCCAGGAGGCGATCCTGCTCGGCAACCGGATGCGCATGCGTCCGATCACGATGACGGCGTCGACGACGATCGTCGGGCTGTTGCCGATGGCCCTGTTCGGCGAGTCGTCGAGCCAGGGACTCAGCTACGTCGGAATGTCGATCGCGGTCGCCGGCGGCCTCGCCGTCTGCACGCTGCTGACCGCGTTCGCGGTGCCGCTGTGCTACACGTTCATGGACGATCTCTCGCGCTGGTTGCACGCGACGCTGCGCGCGTCGCTCCCATCGCGGCCCGCGATTGGGCCGCAGCCGTAAGCCTCCGCGCTGCGCGCGGAGGCCGACCTCGCGCGGGCCGCGATGGGAGGAGACGTGTCTTCTGGGGCCTCCAGAGCCGCTCACGCCGCCGCAACCAATCGGTCGTCGCCAACGAACGGGCGCCGAGAACTGTTGCGAGCCGCGATGACACGCGGCCCTTGCGGCCCAAAGCGTGCGCGCGCCGTCGCGGCACCCGTCGCGGTCACGCCGGACGGCGCCGCAGATCGATTCTGAGCCGGCCGTTCTCGCCGGCGATCACGCAGGCGAGGTCGGCGTCGGACGGAGTCCCCGACGACACTGCAGCGGCTGACGTCGGTTCGACGGCGGCAGGTAGGCCGAGCTGGAACTCGACCTCCGCAGCACCGAGCAGTCGCAGCACTTCACCGCCGATCACGTTCGCGAGTTCGACGAGAGCCTCGACGCCGTCGGAACCGGCGTCGACGTCCGACGGATCGACGCCGAGCAGCCCGGCGGCGACATCGCAGACGAATCCGTCGTCGGCCGACAGCAGCAGTTCGCCGGTCTCGCCCGGGCCACGGAACACGACGCGGGCATGACGGCGGGCCTGCGCGTCGACGTCGGTGGCGTTCGCCGGTTCGGCCAGCAGGAAGGCCATTCGCTCGAGCACCTGCACGACGGCGGCGGCGAGACTTTCGTTTCGGAGCGTGTTCATGCGCGCACCCCCGACAGGTCGGCTACGGCGCGGCGCAGATCCTCGGGTTCGAACGGCTTCCGTAGGAAGCCATGGACACCGAGCGTGCGCAGCTCGGCGAGCCGCTTGTCGTTGCTCTCGGTCGTCACGACCAGCACGCGCAGCTTCGCGATCCGCCCGGACTCGTGCAGCGAACGCGCGAACGCGACGCCGTCCATGATCGGCATGTTGACGTCGAGCAGGACGACGTCGGCGGTGGCAGCGTCGAGACTCGTCAGGGCCTCGCGTCCGTTGCCGGCCTCGCGCACGTCGGCGTCGGCGATGCCAGCCTGCACGACGGCCTTGCGCATCGCGCGCCGCAGGATCGGAGAGTCGTCGACGATCAGCACTCTGCAACTCATGACTCTTCTCCTGGCCCTGCGGCCGCGTACTCCGCCGACACACTGTCGAGTCCAGCCCGCACTTCGCACATGACGACCTCGACCGCTGGCCGGTCGATCCCGATCCGGCGGAACGACGCGTCGTGCAGCGGGTACGCGAGGCCGTCGTGACCGATCCCGCACCCGAGCCAACTGGCGACGACGTCGGCGCAGTGCACGACGTCGACGAGCGCGTCGCAGCTGCCCTCGCCGTCGGGCGGCGCGTGATGGTGGCGCACGGCCGCGACGAGTCGATCCGGCAGTCCCCAGATGCGGACGAGTTCGGCGCCGAGTTCGGCATGGTCGACACCGAACGCTGCGCATTCGACGGCCAGATGGGACGCACCGGCCGGCGCGTCGACGAACGTCGCCGCCAGCGTCTCGTCACCGAACAGCGCCGACATCGCGAGCTTGCCGACGTCGCGCAACATCGCGGCGACGTAGGCGAGACCTGGATCGAGCGAGCGCGTCCGGCGCGCGATCGCCTCCGCCGCGAGCGCACCGGCGAGCGCACCGCGCCACAGGTCGCCGCGGCGAAGCCCGTAGCCGGTGCCGCCGTCGTGCAGCATTCCGGAGCACTGTTGGGCGAACGCGATCCGGCGAAGCTCCCGCGTGCCGAGGCGTGCGATGCTCTCCTGCAACGTGAACACGCGGCCGCTGCGGCCACCACGTGCCGAGTTCGCGGCGCGCAGGACGGCCGCCGCGATCGCCTCGTCGCTCCGCACGATGCGCTCGACGTCCGCGGCCGACGCGTCGTCCGCTTGCAACGTCGAGACGAGCCGCAGCACCGACGCCGGGAGTGCCGGCAGGTGGCGGAGGCCTTCGAGCCGTCGGGTCATTTCGGCCACAGTTGTCGCTCCTCCCCTTTCATGCGAACCGACACCGAGCCGGTCGCGAGATCGAGGGTCAGATTGCGGGCGGCATTGCCACCGGTGTCCTCGGCGGCGATCGCGAGGTTCTCCTTCCAGAACAGCTTGCGAAGGATCGTGCGATTGCGCTGACCGATCGCGAACGTCCCGCAGTCTTGGATCACTTCGGCGGCGCCGGCCGCACAGAACACGAGGCGACCGCGCGATCCACCGAGTTCGATCACGCGCCGGATCAGGTCGGGCACGCCGGACGAACCGAACATCCACGGCTTCCGCTCCGCGTCGTCCGAGCCCGCCGCCGGCTGTGCCAGCATGAAGTGCAACATGCCGCCGACCTTCGCGATCGGGTCGTAGGCCGTCAGTCCGATGCACGATCCGAGTGCGTAGGTGACGATCCGCGCCCGCGGTCCGACGACGACCGCCAGGTCGGCGATGCCGACGACGGTCGTCGCCGCACCGGCGGCCGCGCTCGTCGCGCTCGTCGCTCCCGCCACCGACGGCGTCGGCGGCGTGGTTCGGACCGGCTTCGACGTGTTCATCCACCGACCTGCGGTGCAGTTCGCTGGCCGGCGTGCAACGTCGCCAGCTCGAGCGTCGTCAGGATCCGATCGATGTCGAGCAGGATCAGCACCTTGTCCTTGCACTTGCCGAGTCCGAGCAGGAAGTCCGAGTTCGCGCGCGCGCACGGCGGCGCTTCCTCGACCTGTTCGGCGCGGACGTCGAGCACTTCGCTGACCGTGTCGACGACGCATCCCATCTGGACGACGCTGCCGTCGACGTCGCTGCGCAGATCGACGACGACGATGCAGGTCTCGGCACCGTAGGCCGCGCCCGCCATGCCGAACTTCGCGCGCAGGTCGACGACCGGAATGATCTTCCCGCGCAGGTTGACGACACCCTTCACGAACTCCGGCGTTCGCGGCAGTGGCGTGATGTCGACGATCCCGATGATCTCCCGCACGCGGAGGATCTGGATTCCGTACTCCTCCTTCGCGAGGAAGAAGGACAGGTATTTGCCAGCGAGCGTCTCGCCGAGAGTCCGATTCGTTTCCGCCGTCGTCATTGCACCAACTCCTGTCGTTCGCACACGGCGAGATCCGACGTCGATCGGAGGAACCCGGTCACGTCGAGGATCAACGCCACTCTTCCA
Source organism: Planctomycetota bacterium (assembly GCA_023433825.1). Classification (GTDB taxonomy): domain Bacteria; phylum Planctomycetota; class UBA1135; order UBA1135; family UBA2386; genus JAEYTU01. The sequence goes on along the minus strand of JAEYTU010000079.1, from coordinate 690 downwards.
TCACCGAGGATCGCGCCGCCGGAGACGTTCGCGATCCGACGTCCGGCGAGCCCGAGGGATTTGATGACCACCTGCTGCTGGCCGAGGATCCGATCGACGAACAGCGCGCAGCGTTCCCCGCCCGACTCGACGACGACCAGGATCCCGTCCTGCAGCGCGGTCTCGCCGTCGCGGATCCCGAAGACGGTGCTCAGCCGAACGATCGGCAGCGCCTGACCGCGGACCAGGACGATCTCGTCGAGGTCCTGCACGAGGTGCACGTCCTTCGGGTCGGGCCGGAAGCTCTGCTCGATCGTCAGTGTCGGGATCACGTACCGCTCCGAGCCGACGCGGACGACCATGCCGTCGATGATCGCGAGGGTCAGCGGCAGCCGCATGCGGAACGTCGTCCCCTTCCCGACCGTCGAGTCGATCTCGATCTTGCCGCGCAGCGCCTCGATGTTGCGGCGCACGACGTCCATGCCGACGCCGCGGCCGGAGATGTCGGTGACCTTCTCCGCCGTCGAGAAGCCCGGCATGAAGATCAACTGGTCGATCTCGGCGTCGCTCGGCGTCGGCGCATCGGCGGCGACGATCCCCTTCTCCTTGGCCTTCGCGAGCACGCGCGCGCGGTCGATGCCTTTCCCGTCGTCGGCGATCTCGATCACGATCGAGCCGCCCTCGTGGTAGGCGCGCAGACGGAGTGTGCCC
>JAEYTU010000059.1 GCA_023433825.1 Planctomycetota bacterium | reverse complement strand
GAGCGCCTGAAGGACGAGCTGATGCGCCACCTCGCGCGCCTGCCGACGGCGTGGTTCGACCGCGCGCGGACCGGCGACCTGATCAGCCGGCTGACGCAGGACGTCGAACTCGTTCGCTTCGTGCTCGGGCCGCTGCCGCTGTATGGGCTCGCGGCGTTGGTCCTCGTCCCCGGCGGACTCTGGATCATGGGCACGCTGTCGCCGGTGACGATGATCGCGACGGTCGCCGCATTCGCCGTGCTGATGGCCGGCATGGCGTTCGTGCTGCCGCGACAGCAGAAGGCCAGCAAGGCCGTCCAGGAGGCGATCGCCGCGATCTCGCAGCGCGCCGCCGAGGACTTCGCCGGGATCCGCGTGCTGATGAACTTCGCGCGACTCCGGCAGGAGGCGAATGCGATGGCCGGTCTCGCCGTCGCGTACTTCGGCAACGCGATGCACCTGACGCGGCTGCGCGCGCTGCAGAACCTGCTGATCCACTCGGCCGGCGACCTCGTGCTGCTCGGCCTGCTCGTCGTCGGCGGGTTGCAGGTCGTCCGCGGCGAACTGCGAGTCGGCGAGCTGTTCCAGTTCCTGATGCTGCTCGGCGTCATGCTGTGGCCGCTGATCACGACCGGTTGGATCCTCGCGCTGCTGCACCAGGCGGTCGCCGCCGCGCGCCGCGTCGAGGAGGTGTTCGCGCAGCAACCCGAGGCGGAAGAAGGTCTCGACGTTCCGCTACGCGGCGCGCTCGAGATGCGGCGCGTGACGTTCACGTATCCGGGCCAGCCGCGCCCGGCGCTCGCCGACGTGACGTTCCGACTCGACGCCGGCCGCAAGCTCGGGATCGTCGGTCCGGTCGGCAGCGGCAAGTCGACGCTGCTCGCGCTGCTGATGCGGATGCACGAGCCACCGCGCGGGACTGTCTTCGTCGACGGCCACGACGTCTGCGACCTGTCGCCGACGGCGCTTCGGCGAACGTTCGCCGTCGCACCGCAGGACCCGTTCCTGTTCAGCGACACGATCCGCGGCAACGTGACGTTCGGCGCCCACGACGCGACCGACGCCGAGGTCGACAAAGCCGTCCACGCCGCCGCACTCGATCGCGATCTGCCCGATCTCGCCGACGGGCTCGCCTCGATCGTCGGCGAGCGCGGGATCACGCTGTCCGGCGGTCAGAAGCAACGCGTCTCGCTGGCGCGCGCGCTGATCGCGAAACGTCCGGTGCTCGTGCTCGACGACACGCTGTCGGCCGTCGACCACCGCACCGAGACGACGATCCTCGAACGGCTGCGCGCGCTGCCCGAGCGGACGACGATCGTCACCGCGCACCGGCTGTCGGCGATCGCCGACGCCGACCTGATCCTCGTCTTGCGCGACGGACGCGTCGTCGAGCACGGCACGCACACGGAGTTGCTGCGCGCGGCCGGTGAGTACGCCGTCATGTGGCGACGCCAGCAGGAGGCGGACGCGCTGGCGCCCGAGACCGATGGTTCGACCGATCGCGCGCCCGATCGCGACGCCGAACGCGGAGGCCGCGCGTGAGTCGTTTCGCCGGCTACAAGGAGGATCCCGACGTCCGCACGTTCGACATCGGTCACGTGCGCCGACTGTGGCCGTTCGTGCGGCCGTACCGGTTCGCGTTCGCGGTCTGCATCGTGATCCTCGGCGTGTCGTTCGCGCTCGAACTGGTCAAGCCGTGGCTGGTCCGCCAACTGCTCGACGGCCCGGTCGTCGACGCGCTGCGCGGTGGCGACGTCGCGAGTTCGGCCGTGCTCGTGCTCGGCCTCGCGTTCCTCGGGACGACGGTCGGCGGTGTGCTGCTCGGCTACGCCTACGCGATCCTGACCGCGCGCAACGGGCAGCGCGTGATCCGCGACGTTCGCACGGCGCTGTTCTCGCACGTGCTGTCGCTCGGGCCGCGGTTCTTCGATCGCAACCCCGCCGGCAAGCTCGTCACGCGGATCACGTCCGACGTCGAGAACCTGAACGAACTGATCGCGACCGGCGTCCTGCAGGCGCTGTTCGACCTGCTGAAGATCGTCGGCGTGCTCGTCGCGCTGTTCGTGCTGTCGCCGGCGCTCGCGTGGTTCACGGTGCTGACGACACCGGCGATCCTCGTGCTGAGCCTGTTGTTCCGCGGTCTGTTCCGGCGCGCGTTCCGCCGCGTGCGCGGCCGCATCGCGCGTCAGAACGCGTTCACCGCCGAGGCGATCGGCGGACTGCGGATCACGCGGATGTTCGGCCAGGAAGCCGTCGTCCAGGAGCACTACCACGAACTGAACGACGACACGCGGCGCGCGTGGACCGACACCGTGTTCCAGTTCGCGCTGTTCCAGTCGCTCGTCGACCTCGCGATCGTGCTGACGCAGGCCGGGATCCTGTGGTTCGGCGGCACGCGCCTGTTGGCCGGGGAACTGACCGTCGGGCAGTTCACGCAGTTCTGGCTGTACTTCCCGATGATCACGGGCCCGATCCGCGAGATCAGCGAGAAGTACAACGTGCTGCAGTCGGCGTTCGCGAGCTGCGAGCGGATCTTCGGGATCTTCGACGAGAAGCCGTTCCCGCCACCGCGCGGGGAGGTTGCGGGGACTGCGACGGCGGCGCCGACGGCGGCGGCAACGCGGCGCGGCCCCGCGCACGTGCGCTTCGAGGACGTCGCGTTCCGCTACCTGCCCGAGAAGCCGGTGCTGGCGGGCATCACGTTCGAGATCCCGCCCGGCAAGACGGTCGCGCTCGTCGGGCCGACCGGCGCCGGCAAGAGCACCGTGCTCGGGCTGCTGTCGCGTCTGATGGACCCCGACGCCGGGCGCGTGACGATCGACGGCGTCGATCTGCGCGAACTCGACGTCGACGCGCTGCGCCGACGGATCGCCGTCGTCCCGCAGGACGTGTTCCTGTTCACCGGGTCGGTGCTCGACAACGTCCGGCTGTTCGACGCGTCGATCGACGAAGACCGCGTCGCGCGCGCGCTCGCGGCCGTCGGCGCCGACTTCGTCCAGCGCCTGCCCGGCGGCGTGCACGCGCCGGTCGAGGAACGCGGCGCGACGTTCAGCCAGGGCGAACGCCAGTTGCTGTCGTTCGCGCGCGCCCTCGCCGCCGAGCCGGACCTGCTCGTGCTCGACGAAGCGACGGCGAACATCGACAGCGAGAGCGAGGAACGGATCCAGAAGGCGCTGCGAACGCTGCTCCGCGGGCGCAGTGCGCTCGTCGTCGCGCACCGCCTGTCGACCGTGCGCGACGCCGACGCGATCCTCGTGCTGGAGAAGGGCCGCGTCGTCGAGGCGGGGACGCACGACGCGTTGCTGCGGGCCCAGGGCGCCTATGCGCGAATGGTCCGGGGATTGGCCGCGGAGTAGCGTCCGGCGCCGTTTCCGCTCCCCGACCCGCCTCGTGCAGCCATGCATCACCCCATCGCCGCCGTCGCGCTCTGCGCGCTCCTGACCAGTTGCCACACGAGCCGCACCCGCGAGGGCGCTGCCACGCGCGCCGACGCCGGAGGTACCGTCGGCGCCATGACCACCCCACCGTCGAAACTCGACCTCGGCGCGTTCTCCGTCAGCCTCGCCGTCAAGGACCTCGCCGCGTCGCGCGCGTTCTACGAGAAGCTCGGCTTCGAGCCGTTCGCCGGCGATCCGGCGCAGAACTGGCAGATCCTGAGGAACGGCAACCACGTGATCGGCCTGTTCCAGGGGATGTTCGAAACGAACATCCTGACGTTCAACCCCGGCTGGTCGCAGCAGGCGACGCCGGTCACGCCGTTCACCGACGTGCGCGAGATCCAGGCGCGGTTGCAGAAGCACGGTTTGACGCTCGCGAGCGCGGCCGATCCTGCGTCGACGGGTCCGGCGAGCTTGATGGTGATCGACCCGGATGGGAATCCGGTGCTGATCGATCAGCACGTGCCGAAGGGGAAGTGAGTGGGGAGGCCGTCCTCACCTCTTGGTTCGCCGCCCCTCCCCTCCGCCGAAGCGCATGTCCTCGGCGTCGTTCATCCAAGGGGAGTCACCGGCAGCCACTTCCCTCCATCGGAGACTTGGCTTCTGAAGTTCACCCTTCAACCGTGGCGCGTCCGCGGCGAGCCGGTTCGAGATTCGCCTCTCGACGTGCACGCTGAGGTCGATAGGACTGAATTGAAGGCACGGATGAACTCGATCGCGCCGTACGAGGTCCACGAACTCGTCGTGCGCGCCTCGGAGTCGCG
>JAEYTU010000694.1 GCA_023433825.1 Planctomycetota bacterium | reverse complement strand
GCCGAGACGCAGCCGTTCCTGATCCGCTGGACGAAGGACGCCGACGCCGAAGTCGCCGCGGCGGCCCGCGCCGCGCTCGTGCAACTTCATGCGGGAAAGTGAAACAAAGGTGCCTGGCACCTTTGTTTCACTTCCTCCGGCAAAGTGTCACGCCGCGACGACGAAGTCGGTCCCCTCGGTGAAACCCATCGACGCCAGCGCGGCGCGGATCAGCGCGCGGGGGCCGGCGCCGGAGACGGATGTGACGATCGGCAGGCGGGGCAGGGACGGCAGCGCGTCGATCGGCACGACCGGCGCGCCGTGGATCCGCTGGCCGATGCGGCGCGGGTGCAGTTCGACGATGAACGCGGCGCGCTTGCCGTGGCGCGCCAGCCGCGCGCGCAACCCGCGCCCGGTCGGGCCGTGCCCCCACAGCACATACTCCTCCCCACCACCGAGGAACTGCTCGGCGACGAACGCCGCACGAAGGTCCGCGAATCGCGCGAGCCCGTAGCGCGGATCGACGCGCGACGCGCGCGACGGCGCATCCCGCCACGCCAGCAACCGCCTCGGCACGACGCCGAACCGCAGCCCCGCGCCCAGCATCCGCAGCAACAAGTCGTGGTCCTCGGCCCACGGAACGTCGCGATACGGAAACTCGCGCATGACCTCCGCGCGCACACACCACGTCGGATGCGCGACGCCGCACTCGACATACCGATCGCGAAACACCGCATCCGCATCGGCGATCCCGTTCAACCACGCCTCGTAGGCGAGCCGGCCCGGCTGCAACGACCCGCGCGGGAACAACCGAACGTGGCATCCGACCCCGGCGAGACCCGGGTCCGCGACCAACGCGGCGACCTGCGCCGCCAACCGCTGACGACGCATGACGTCGTCGGCGTCCATCCGCGCGACGAACGCACCACGACACGACGCCACCCCACGCCGCAACGCCGCGACGATCCCCGCGCCCGGCTGCACGACGCCGACGAACCGCGGATCCGTCGACGCGAACGCGCGCACGATCTCCGCCGTCCCATCGCGCGACCCGTCGTCGACGACGACACACTCGAACGCCGACAACGTCTGCCGCTGCACCGAACGCAACGCCGACGCCAGCGTCGCGACACCATCCCGCACCGGGAGCAGGACCGAGACCGTGGGAACCGAGCCAAACGTCACGTGCCGATCCTGCGCGACGGTGGCACCAAGCGCCACCGGTCGCCACGATGCCGCGCCGCATGATCGTCTCGCTGCTCGGAGGCGTCGGCCTGTTCCTGGTCGGCATGGTCTTGCTGACCGACGGCCTCAAAGGCGCCGCCGGCGACGGCCTGCGCGCCGTTCTGCAACGCTTCACCGGCGGCCCGTGGCGCGGCTTCGCGAGCGGCGCCGTCCTGACGACGGCGACGCAGTCGTCGAGCGCAACGACGGTCATGACGATCGGCTTCGTCAGCGCCGGCCTGCTGACGTTCCCGCAAGCCCTCGGCGTGATCATCGGTGCGAACGTCGGCACGACGAGCACCGGTTGGTTCGTCGCACTGCTGGGCCTGAAGGTCTCGATCGGCGCCTACGCGCTGCCGGCGATCGGCATCGGCGCGCTGCTGAAGCTGATCGGCAAGGATCGCGTCGCGTCCCTCGGCCTCGCGATCTGCGGGTTCGGACTCCTGTTCCACGGCATCGACGTCCTGCAGGACGCGATGCGCGTCGCCGCCGACGACCTGAACCCCGCGATGCTCGGCGGCTCCGACGCCGGCGGTCGCCTACTGCTGTTCCTGCTCGGCATCGGCATGACGATCGTCCTGCAGTCGTCGAGCGCAGCCGTCGCGACCGTTCTGACGGCATTGCACACCGGTTCGATCGAGCTCTCGCAGTCGCTGTTCGTCGTCGTCGGCGCGAACGTCGGAACGACGGTGACCGCGGCCTTCGCCGCGATCGGTGCGTCGATCCACGCGAAGCGGACGGCCGTCGCACACATCGCGTTCAACGTCGTGACCGCCGCCGTCATCCTCGTTCCGTTGCTGGCCGCCCCACAGCTTCTGAACGCGCTCGTCGCGTCGTTGTCGGGGCTCGACCCGGCGATCGCTCTCGCGACGTTCCACACCGCAACGAAGCTGCTCGGAACGGCGATCTTCATGCCGTGGATCCACGGCTATGCGCGACTGCTGACGCGGATCGTGCGTCCGCTCGCGCCGACGTACACTTCGCACCTCGACCCGAGCGTCGCGCGCACCGGACACGTGGCGATCGAGGCCGCGCGACGCGCGATCGTCGGCATCCACCACGACCTCGTGCAGACCTGCGACCACCTGCTCGGCGGCGTCGCGCGTCTCGACGAGGTCCGCGCGCGGACCCGACGGATGCACGAGGCGATCCACGAGACGCGTGCGTTCCTCGCGCTCGTCAGCAGCCACCCGGACGCGAAAGGGCAGTACCAGCGCCACGTCTCGGTCGTGCACGCAGCCGATCACATCGACCGCCTCGCCGAGGCCGCCGTCGAGACGCAGCCAGCGCGCGTCGCGCTGAACGAACGTTCGCTCGCGGCGCTCGTCGCCGAGGTTCGCGATCTGTTCCGCCTCGTGCAGCCGTGGCTCGCCGACCCACGCCCGGCACCCGAGCCCGACGTCGTCGCCGCCGTCGCGACGCGGATCGCCGACGCGCGGCGAACGATGCGGCCGAAGCTGCTCGATCAGGTCGCGTCGGGCGACATCGACCCCGAACGCGCCAGCGACGTCCTCGAGGCGACGCGCTGGCTCGACCGCATCGCCTATCACTCGTGGCGCGCTTATCACCACCTACATGTCTGACAACACGAAGCGAAGACTCGTCGACCAGGTCGCACTCGTCACCGGCGCGGCGCGCGGCATCGGCCTCGCGATCGCGCGCGCATTCGTCGCCGAAGGGGCGAACGTCCTGCTGACCGACGTTCGCGACGACGACGGAACGGCCGCGACGCGTGCGCTCGGCGCCGCCGCCGCGTACCGCCGTCTCGACGTCCGCAGCGAAACCGACTGGGACGCGGCGATCGCCGACGTCGTGGCGCGGTTCGGCGGGCTCGACGTCCTCGTCAACAACGCTGGGATCACCGGATTCGAGGACGGCCTTCGACCGCACGATCCCGAACACGCGAGCCTCGCCGACTGGCGCGCCGTGCACGCGACGAACCTCGACGGCGTCTTCCTCGGCTGCCGCGCGGCGATCCGCGCGATGCGAACGCGCGGGACCGGTTCGATCGTCAACGTGTCGTCGCGTTCCGGTGTCGTCGGCATCGGCGGCGCCGCCGCGTATGCGTCGAGCAAGGCCGGCGTTCGCAATCACACGAAGTCGGTCGCGCTGTACTGCGCCGACCACGGGCTGCGCATTCGCTGCAACTCGATCCACCCGGCAGCGATCCTGACGCCGATGTGGGAGCCGGTGCTCGGCACCGGCAGCGAACGCGAGGCGCGGATGCGCGCATTCGTCCGCGACACGCCGCTGCGGCGCTTCGGCACGCCGGAGGAGGTCGCCGCCGTCGCCGTCTTCCTCGCGTGCGACGACTCCGCGTACATGACCGGCGCCGAGTTGCACGTCGACGGCGGCATCCTGGCCGGCAGCGTTGCGACGCCCGACTGACGCGCCACACTGGCGCGATGCGACATCATCCATTCCGCCGATGCGCGGCTGCGTTCCTCTCGTTCGCGTTCCTTTGCCTCTCGTCGTGCTCGCTGCACTCGGTCGCGACGTCGTGGAACGGCCGCGTCGGCTCGGACGGCAAACCCGTCTTCGTCACGCAGACGACGAACATCGGCTGCAACGCCCTCGTCTTCATCCCGATGCTCGGCAACGTGACGCTCGACTCGATGTTCGACACGACGTCCGCCGACGTCGCCTCCCGCGGCGGCGACCGCCTGCGCACGATCGAGACCAGTTCCGAGAACTACTGGTACGGCGTCCCGCCGCTGACGTGGATCCTGACCCCGGTCATCACGACCGTCAGCATCGAGTACCAACCGTCCGAGGCCGAGTGGGACGCCGAGATGAAGCGCCATGGGAAGACGCTGCCGTATCCGCGGTGAGGCGGGCGGGGCGTCGCTCCGCTCAGTCGTCCGAGCCTGCGCGCGTTCGCTCGGGCCACTCCGCGATCGCCGCGAGGAACCGCTCGCCGAACGCGTCGAGCTTCTGCTTCCCGACGCCGTGCACGCGCAGCATCTCCGTCAACGTTCGCGGGCGCGCGCGGACCATCGCGACCAGCGTCGCGTCGCCGAACACGATGTACGGCGGGAGGCCGATCTCGGCGGCGATCGTGCGGCGGAGGACGCGCAGGCTCTCGAAGCGTTCGCGTTCGGCGTCGTCGAGATCGAGGTCGCGGCCGCGGTCCTTGTCGCGCCCGCGCTTGCGGCCGCTTCCGGA
>JAEYTU010000689.1 GCA_023433825.1 Planctomycetota bacterium | reverse complement strand
CATCGGGTCCGCACGATCTACGCGCCGGTCATGCGAGCGCTGTCGAAGACGGCGACGGTCGTCGGGTTCACGAGTCGCGATGCGTCGCGCGGCGCGGCGTTCGCGGCGTCGACCGGTTGGACCCAGGTCGCGTCGCCGGCCGCGTTGGTCCACGAAGCGCGCGCCGAGGCGTTGATCGTCGTCGTGCCCGGAACGTCGAACACCGGCGTCCTGCATGGCGTCCTCGGCCTCGGTGTGCCGTTGCTCGGCGAGACCCCGATCGCGTGGGACGAACGCGGCGCTCGCAAGCTCGTCGCGCGCGCGAGCGCTGCCGGCGTCGTGCTCGGCATCGCCGAGCAGTTCCCATTCCTCCCACGCGAACAGTTGCGACAAGTTCTGCAGCGGCTCGGCGTGCTCGGCGCCGTCACCGCCGTCGTCAACGACTTCGCCAGCTACGACTACCACGGCATCGCGCAGCTCCGCGCAGCGCTCGGATACGGGCGTTCTCCGGTTCGTGCATCGGCCATGCGGTTCCGATTCGGACGAACGGGTCTCGTCGACGGCGCGCCGCCGGCGATCCCCGAACTCGGTTGGGAGGAGGAATGGCTGCGCGGTCAAGTCGTGCACGCGGACGGCAGCGTGCTGATCCACGACTTCAGCGCCGGGTACGCGGTCTCGCCGACGCGTCCGGAGGGCAGCATTCGGGTTCACGGTGCCCGCGGCAGCGAGATCGGCGACGCCGTGATCCTGACCGATCGCCGCACCGGCGAACGCGAGTCGACGACCGTGCGTCGCGAGACGCGCGACACCGATGCGGGATCGATCCTCGAACGGCTCCGCGTGGACGTTCGCGGCTACGGCGAGATCGTCTGGCACAACCCGTTCACCGAGATCCCGCTCGACGACGAACAGATCGCCGTCGCGACGCTCGTCGACGGATGGTGTCGCGCGGTGCGCTACGGCGGCGAGGCGCCGTACACGGCGCGCGAGGCGCTGCACGACATCGAGTACCTGCGCGCACTCGGGTACTCGGCCGACCGTGGCGGCACAGCGGTGCGAATGCCGCTGCGCGCGACGATCGAGTTGGCGCGATCGAAGGTCGCGCGGAAGTGGTCGACGCTGCGGCGTCGGCTGCCGTTCGCTCGCGACTGATCGACTGCACGCACACTTCACTCGACGTGCACGCGCGGCTCACCTTCGCGCGGAGTCTCACCGTATCACCTTCCCACCAAGAGACGGAAACCAGATGAGACTCCACGTGATCTCCGCCGCTGCTGCACTGACGTGCGCAGCACCACTCGCTGCGCAGTGCGACTTCGGCGCGCGCACCTTCACCTTTCCTTCGCAGGTCGCAGCCGTCTTGACGAAGTCGGACAACCCGAACTTCCTCGTGCTGACCAGCGACACGACACGACTGTGGGGCGGCAGCCTCCGCCCGCTGCGCGTGACCGAGCTGTCACGCCCGAACCCGATCGCGCCCGTCGGCGTCGGCCGGATCCCCGTGCTCGTCAACGAGCAGGGCACCGGCAACTACTGGGGCCTGAACGTGAAGGCCGACTTCGTTCCGCTGGTGTTGCCGGCGGCCGCGAACCAGGTCTCGTTCGGTCAAGAACTGGTCATGCTCGAAGGCAACGGCGCGGTGCACGTCTTCGGGCACTGGCTCGATTCCTTCACCAGCACGCCGGTCACCGGCCCCGTCACGATCCACCCGGGTCGCGCGTTGATGGTCGCCAACGACGGCGGCAGCCGACTGCTCGGCTACTCGTGGTTCAGCGGCAATGCCGCGTCGATCTACACGATCCCCGCGTCCGGCTACGCCGCGCACATTCCGGGCACCGGTGAAGGTGACACGCGGCGCAACGCGCAGGCGTTCGAGACCGACACGCGCGAGATCACGGTCTACTCGCCGTACACGAACGCGTGGCACCCGGTGACGACGACGTCGGAAGCGCGTTCGGTGACGCTCGCCTACGACAAGAACGTGATCCTGATGCAGGACGCGCCGGCGAACGAGTTCGTCTTCTTCTCCGACATCACCGGCACGAGCACGCGGATCACCGTGACCGACGCGACGAACGTCGCGACGGCGACGCAGGACTTCGGCGCCTACGTGATCGACCGTGTGAACGGCAACTCGTGGCTCTTCCGGGCGATCGACGGCGGCCTCGTGTTCTGGCCCGGCGTCGGGAACAACCTCGGCAACGGCGACGCGTTCACGAACAACCTGTGGGCGATTCCGGTCCTCGACGGCACGACGCAGACGACCGACTACTGGGCGTGCTCGACGAGCGTTCGCGGTGCGCAGTTCGTCGCGGCAGGCGCGGCCGGCGAGACCGTCGTGCGTGACGGCGGCAACGACAACACGTTCGTCTTGGTCACCGATCGCAGTCTGTACGGGTTCTCGGCGTTCACGAATCGCTGGACCAAGCTGCCGACCTACCAGGGCTCCCACGTCACGAGCGGCGGCGAGGACTTCATCGGTTTCGTCGAGACGTCGTCGCACGTCTACGTCTACTCGCCGCGCGAGAATCGGTGGCAGGCCCACACGAAGGGTCCCGGCTACGCCGGCTTCGACGACTCGGACTTCGTCGTCGCGATCGACGAGGGCACGCGGAAGGTCGCCTACGGCACCGACAGCGTCGCGTTCGTGTCGCAGCCGGTCAGCGGGACGAAGCTGACCGAGTTCAACAGCAACACCTATCACTGCGCGGTCCACGACGACGCGGTGACCGGCGGATCGACGATCCACATGTTCCAGGGCTTCGCCGATCGCTGGATCACGCTGCCGACGACCAACCGGCTGACGACGAACACGCCGATCCAGCAGCTGGAGGACTCGGTCATCGTCGAGGACGGCAACCGGATCCACGTGCTGACGTCGTTCACCGACTTGACGAGTCAGTGGGGGGCGCCGAACGACAACTACGCGTGGCACGCGACGCCCGGTGTCAACGGCCGGTTCTTCGCCGCGGGCGCGCCGAACGGCACGGCAGCGATGCTGATCGGCGTCAACCGACTCGACACGCCACTCGGCCTCTGCAACCCGTTGATGATCGACCCGACGGTCCTCGTCGCCGCGCCGATCGGCAGCTACGACGCGCTGGGTCGACTGCGCTTCGACATCCCGATGCCGACCGGCACGGGCGTCCTGCGGTTGCAGATGGTCGGTCTGGCCGGTGGTTCGCTGCAGCTCGGCCGCGCACTGACGTTCGAGATCCACTGACCGCGGGTTTGTCCCATCGCGTGACGCGATGGGCCGGTCGTGCCGCTCGCGGCGCTGTCCCGATTGCGTCATCTCGAACGTCATGGCGATCGTCCGCGACCCGAGGCGTTCCGCATCGGAGCTATGCTCCTTCGGTCGCCCGCCACTCCCGTCCCTTCTCGAAGGCGGGCGATGTGCCGCAGCCGTCCCTGGCACCGCGGTGCTCTCGTCCCTCAACCGAAACCAGATCCGCCCTCGGATCGGGGTGCCCTCGTGAAGACTTCCCTCCCTCGTCTGCGTGCCGTTGCGCTGACGCTCGCAACCGTCGCGTTCCCCGCCCTCCCGGCCGTCGCGCAGTGCGCGGTCGACCAGAACGTCGGAACGAGTCTCGGCCTCGGCGACGACGCGGTCTCACCGCCGCAGCCGCTCGGCTTCCAATTCCCGTTCGCCGGCGCCAACTACGACTCGGTCTGCGTCTCGTCGAACGGCTTCCTGTACCTGTTCGACACGACCGGCGCGTTGCCGGCGCCGACGGCCTCGCTGTGCTGCAACGGCGTCGTCTCGACGCTGCTCGGCAGCACGAGTCCGATGATCTGCGGCGCGTGGCAGGACCTGAACCCCAGCATCGGCGGCACGGTCAACTTCAACGCGACGACGAACCGCGCGCTGATCACGTGGCTCGGCGTCCCGGAGTACGGCAACGCGTCGTCGGCGCTGACGTTCCAGATCGTTCTCCACTCGTCCGGCGCGATCGACATGGCGTTCGACGCCGGCATCGTCAATGCCACGCACACGGTGCTGACCGGTTGGTCGCCGGGCAACGGGGCGCTCGATCCCGGCGCCATCGACTTCTCGTCGCTGCCGATCCCGTCGACGAGCCTGACCGTCTACGAGCTGTTCGTCGCGACGAACTGTGATCTCTCGAATGTCCGGGGCTTCTCGGCGACGCCGCTCGGCGCGAACGGCTGGGTCGTGACCCCGGGCACCGGTTGCGGCACCTACGCGACCTACGGCGTCGGCTGCCCGAAGCCGGTCGACTTCTACGAGTCGTTCGCACCGTCGACGTTCGACCTCTCCGGCGGCGCGATCCGCTTCACGGCGAACGGCACCGGTGGCTATCTCGCGATCCCGTGCGTCGGCGTGTGCTTCGACACGAACTTCAGTGGCAACCTCAACCTCACCGACGACTCGCTCGCGACGGGTCTGGCGCTCGGGTTCACGTTCCCGTTCGCCGGCGGAACGACGACGACGATCGACGTCTGCTCGAACGGGTTCATCTGGTTGCAGTCGGGGTCGTCGACGGCGACCGACTACTCGCCGACCGTCGCCGAGTTCTTGGGGCAGTCGCCGCGCATCGCGCCGCTGTGGACCGACCTGAATCCGAACATCGGCGGTGGCGTCTTCTTCGACGCGTTGCCCGGGCGTGCGCTCGTGACCTGGAACCAGGTTCCGGCGTTCGGCGTCCCGACGAGCAGCAACACGTTCCAGCTGCAGCTCTTCCCGAACGGCGACTTCATCCTCGCGTGGACCGCGGCGATGAACAACGCGACGTCCAGCGGCGGCGACGCCGGGATCACCGGGTTCACGCTCGGCAACGACGCCGTGAATCAGGGGTCGATCGACCTGTCGACGTCGGTGCCGTTCGCGACCGGGAACGGACGTCCGCTGCGCCTCGATGCACTCGCCGGGACGCGCCCGGCGCTCGGGACGACGTTCACGCTCGAGGTGCGCGACATGCGAACGGGAACGATCGCCGGCGCACTGAGCCTCGGGACGTCGAACCCGGACCTCGACCTGTCCGCGCTCGGGATGCCCGGGTGCCGGCAGCTGTCGTCGATCCTGGTCTCGCTGCCACTGGTCGTGTCGGCCGCGCGTCCGACGTTGCCGCTCGCGATCCCGAACGACCCGACGCTGACCGGGCTGACGCTGACGACGCAGGCGGCGATGGTCGACCCGTCGCTCGGCGGTCTGCCGATCTACCTGTCGAACGGTCTGCGGATGGTCGTCGGCCGGTGACGGCCGCGGCGCGGGGGGGGGGGGGGGGGGGGGCCCCGCCGC
>JAEYTU010000687.1 GCA_023433825.1 Planctomycetota bacterium | reverse complement strand
CCAGCAGGTCGCCCAGATTGGCGACCGGTGCGACGTACTTCGGATCGGCACGGATCGCGCGTTGATAGGCGTCGATCGCGGCGTCGTGTTCGCCGGCCGCGTGCAGCAGATTGCCGAGGTTCGTCAGCGCGATCGCGTAGTCGGGCTTGAGTTCGATCGCGCGCTGCAATGCCGCTCGCGCGGCGGCGATCTCGCCGATCGAACGGAGCGACGTGCCGAGATTGCCCCAAGCCTTCGCGTGGTTCGGCGCCGCACGCGTCGCCTGTCGGAACGCCTCGACCGCGCCGGGCTCGTCCTTCTTGCGGCGCAGGATCATTCCGAGGTTGTTCCACGCGCGACCATTCGTCGGCACGGCGGCCACGACGGCGCGGTACTCGATCGCGGCTTCGTCGTCGCGACGCAGCCGTTCCAGCGAGACGCCGAGGTTGTAGCGAAGGGACGGACGCCGACTCTTGCCGCTGGCGAGGATCGCGCGGAACTCCTCGACGGCGCGTTCCGGTTCCGAATCCATCTTCGCGACGGCACGGAACTCGACGGCGCGGTCGCTGTCAGGGAAGTGCGCGGCGAGCGCCGCATCGGCCGCGCGCATCGATGCGACGTCGCCGCAGTGGACGGCGCAGCGATGCCAGTTCAGCAAGAACGTCACGCGTGGCGACGGCGACAGCGCGACGGCGCGCGCGGACCATTCGACACCGCGTCGGAACGGCTCCGGATCGTCGCCGTGCGAGATCCCGTACTCGAACCACAACAGTCCACGGACGAGGCACTCGAACGCGTCGGCGTCGCCGTCGTGATCGAGGCGCGCCGCGGACAACGGACCGTCGATCGCCTCGCGCGCGAGCCGCGCCGCCGGAACGGTCGCGTTCGCCAGCACCGAGCGCGCGTCGTCGAGGCGGCCTGCGAGTCGGAGCAACATCGCCCGCGTGACGGCGATCTCGGCGTCCCCGGGATCCGGCGCGAGCGCGTCGAGCACGGCGAGACCTTCGTCCGGTTCGAACTCGCTGTAGTGCCAGAACGCGCGCCCGAGCGCCTGCTCGCGCCGCGCCGCCGTCTCGGCCGCGGTCGCCGCCGCGATGCGTCCGGTGTTCGCCGCGAGGTAGCCGCCGAGCGACGCCAGCGCCGGCACGGCGAGCAGGACGACGAGCGCCGTCGCCGCGCGCCACGGTTCGCGGCGCGCCCAGCGGGCGAGCCGCTCGGGCGCCGACGGCAGTCGCGCGCTGACGACGCCACCGTTCTGAAACGCGCGCAGATCGGCGAGGAACGCGACCGCCGACGGGTACCGCCGGGCTGGGTCCTTCTGCAGTGCGCAATCGACGATCGCCGCGAGGTCGGCGGGGATCGACGGGGCGACGCGGCGAAGGTCGGGCGCGTCGGCCGTCAGGATCGCCTTCATCGTCGTCGTCGTCGTCGGCCGCGCGAACGGGCGTGCGCCGGCGAGCAGTTCGTAGAGGACGACGCCGGTCGACCAGACGTCGGTGCGCGCGTCGATCGGTTGACCCTGGAGCTGCTCCGGCGACGCGTAGTCGAGCGTGCCGACGAATCCGCCGCTGGCGGTCATCGACGGCAGCGCGGCGTCGCTCGCGAGACCGAAGTCGGTCAGCACAGCCGTGTCGTCGGCGCGAACCAGGATGTTGCCGGGCTTGACGTCGCGGTGGACGAGACCGGCGCCGTGCGAGTGCTGCAGCGCGTCGAGGACCAGAGCCACGAGCGCGACGGCCGCCGTCGGTGTGCGGAAGCGTTCGCTGCATTGCTGCAGCGGCAGGCCGTCGACGAGTTCCATCGCGAACCAGTGCCGGCCGCCGTCGCTGCCGAAGCCGTGGATCTCGACGATGCCGGGGTGCCGCAGTTTCGCGACGGCCGCGGCCTCGCGGCGGAAGCGCGCGATCGAGCTCGGCGCATCGGCGAGCGCAGGGGCGAGGACCTTCAGTGCGACGCGGCGATCAAGCGAACGTTGCCACGCCTCGTGGACGATCCCCATGCCGCCGCGGCCGAGTTCGCGCAGCAGCCGGAAGTCGCCGAGCACGGTCGGTTCCGCCGGGTCGGTGGCTCTGGGTGCGTCGTCGGCGGCGTCGTCGGCGTCGCCGTCGGCGTCGGCGTCGAGCATCGGTTCGAGCATGTCGCGCAGGTCGGGATGCTGCGCGAGCAGCGCGTCGCGATCGATCGCGCCGGCGTCGGCATGCGCGAGCCAGATCTCGAGGGCACGTTCGAGACGCGCCGACGAAGAGCCGTCGAAACGTTCGGTCATTGCCAATCAGGGGTCGATGGCGGCGGTGTCGGCGGTGCGTCGCCGCCGCTGCCGCTGCGCAGTTCCCGCATTGCGTGCGCGAGCCGGCCGACGGCCCGCGTCCAGCGCATCCGCGCGGCCGCCGCCGTGATGCCGAGCTCTTCGCCGATCGCGACGAACGAACGGTCCTCGTAGTCGCGCGCGAGGATGACCTTGCGGTCCTCCGGTTCGAGCAGTTCGAGCGCGAGCCGCACCCAGTGGCGCGTCTCGTCGCGATCGACGGCGCGGCTCGGCGTGCTGCTGACGGCGACGCCGGATTGCAGGTCGAGCACGCTGTCGGCCGGCAGCCCGGCCTGCTGGCCGAGGTTGCGGCGTTTCGCGCGGAACCAGTCGTTCTTGTCGCGCAGCGTGTTCTCGATCACGCGGACGAGCAGGTGCCGGAACTGCTGTTCGTCGCGGACCTGGAAGCGCGGTCCGTCGCGCAGGAAGTCGAGAAGCGCGTCTTGCAGGTAGTCGCCGGCGTCGCCGCGCCCGCGCAGGAACGGGCCGAGGCGGCGTTCGACCTGGTTGCGGAGCCACGGCAGGTGGATCTCGACGAGCGCTGCCAACGCCGATTCGTCGCCGGTGTGCCACCGCTGCAGCAGGTCCGGCGTCGAGGCGTCCGACATGGCGCGGGATTGCACGGGACGACGCCGGGTTGCGTCAAACGGCGCTTTCGCGTGGTGGCGGCGTCGTCGGGCCGGAAGTGCCGCGGTTCGCTGCGGGTTGCAGCAGTTCGTCGGGTTCGTTCGTTGGCGACTGCCGTTTGCCGACGGTGTCGCGAGCGGCACGGGAGGCCCCAGCAAGCACTGTCCCATCGCGGCCCGCGATGTCGGTCTTCGCGCACAGCGCGAAGACCCAGGGCTGCGGCCCGATCTCGGGCCGCGATGGGTGCGGGGCGGGTTGCGGAGGGTGGCCGTTCGCATGGCGACCCGGAAGCGGCAGGTGGGTGCGGAGCGAACATTGGCCGCGAACGGCGGCCCGCGATGGGCCTCGGTGACGCCAGCGTTGCGAACGGCTACTCGGCTCTCCCTATGCCGACTGACCACGATCCCCGGTGTTCGATTCGTCCGCTCGGCGTCGCAGTGTGGCTCGGGACCGTCGCCGTCGTCGCGTACGCGGGATGCGGCGGAGCCTTGGGGCAGCGCAGCGTTTCCACGTTTCGGTATCACGCGGACCATTACGGGTTCGAAGCGCAAGATCATCTCCGGCTCCGGGTAGCAGACCTGGACGGCGATGGGTTCCCCGATCTTTGTCTTGGTCGCGCGTGGTCCAGCGGTGTCGGGCCACGCCTGTTTTGGAACAATGGCAATGGCACCTTCGCTCACGACGACCAGCCTCTGCCGCCGAATGTGCCGGTGTGTGGACCGGGGAGGATTGCCGCGGTTGGCGATGTCAATGGTGATGGGCGGCCAGACATTGTCGTGCCCGCGGAACTGCCAATCGGCTTTGGCCTGTTCCCTCCCCGAATATTCCTCAATCGGCGCCATCGGCGCTTCGATTTGGACACAAGGCCTGTGTTGCCGAACGAGACGATGGCGTGCCTTGGGGCAGAGCTGTTCGACGCCGATCGCGATGGAGATCTCGATCTTCTCCTTTATGGCGACAGTCTCAGGGGTCGCGCCGACCGTCTGTTCTTCAACGACGGCACGGGACTGTTTCAGGAAGTGACTGCGACGCACCTACCTTCGGTGCCACACTATGTCGTGCACGTATGCGTCGCGGACCTGAACGGGGACGGGGCCACGGATTTGGTGTGGGCGGTGTCAGGCGCGAACGCGCGGATCATGCTGAACGACGGTCAAGGTCGGTTTCACGTTGCACGATTGCTACCTGAGACCACCGCGACGCACATCGTCGCCGGAGACGTTGATGGAGATGGGGCGATCGACCTGTTCGTATCGGTCGACGGACCGCCAGATCGTCTTTACCGCAATACGGGCGGAGGAACTTTCGCTGATGAAAGCCATCGTTTGCCGTACGCAAAGTCGAGTCCTGAATGGACGAGGGGTGCATGCTTCGTGGACATCGATGCCGACGGCGATCTCGACTTGATGATCAGTAGTCGGACGCTTGGATCCCGGCGCGGTCCTCAACTGTGGCTCAACGACGGATTTGGCCGCTTTTCCGACGTGACAGCCTCTGTGTTCGTCTCTGGGAACGAGGTGCCGTGGTTCGATGTCGTTGCCGCGGATTTCGATCGCGATGGCGATATCGATCTCGCGGGAACACTCTTCGATCAACAGAGCCCTTTCATCGGCGGCCGCGTCCTGATCCAACACCGCCGTCACGTACGGGTCCCGGCCTCCGTGCCATACAACGCGAATTGTCCAGTCGAGATCTCCGCCGGCGCCGGCAGCACGGTCTTCCCGGTCCTGGGTCTTCCAGGACCGTCGGTCCTTCTGCCACCGCTCGGCCCAGTCGGCTTGGCCAACCCGACGGTCTTGCTTGCACCAATGAACTTCCCGAGCGCGACGACGCGCTCGTTCCCGATCTTCGTGCCCGACAACCCGTCCCTGCTCGGCGCGACGCTGCGCGTCCAAGCCGTCGACCTCGGCTACGACGGCGGCACGACGCTCGTCGCGAAGACGACGAACTGGTCGGCGTTCCGGATCCATTAGCGCCAGGGACGTGCGTGGACAGACAGCGGCGACTGCGCAGCGAATGGTGACGCGGAGGCTCCGACAATGACCATCACGAAGACCCATCCACTCCGCGCCGCGGCACACGAAGTGATCGTCGCAACAGTCCTCTGCATCATCGGCGCACTGGCTCCGCCACTGGTTGCGCAAGCGGTGGTTCGCTTCACATATGACGCGGCTCGTCATGGGTTTGCTGGTGTCGGCCCGCAGCACGCAATCGTGGATCTGGATGGGGATGGGTTCCTCGACCTCAGCGCCGGTTCTCCGTTCGCCGGTGGATTGGGTCCGCGACTGTTCTGGAACAACGGCAACGGGACATTCACGCCCCACGATCTCAGCTTGCCTTCCGGCGTGTCGTTCGGTGGGGCTGGGTGAATCGGTGCCGTCGGAGACGTCGATGGAGACGGCCGAGCCGACATCGTCGTCGCAGGAACGCTGCCACGCGGGTACGGCGTGTTTCCCCCGCGGGTGTTCTTGAACCGTGGCAATCGGCAGTTCGACATGGATAGACGAGGAGGGTTGCCCGAGGAGTCCATGGGATGTGATTGCGCCGCATTGTTCGATGCCGATCGGGATGGTGACCTCGACCTCTTGCTGTATGGCGACGCCTTCGCGCGCGGTAACGCCGAACGGCTGTTCCTGAACGATGGCACTGGGATGTTCCAGGACGTCACCGCCACGCACCTGCCAGTGCTCCCTGCGCGTGCACTGAGCGTGTGTGTCGCCGACCTGGATGGCGATGGATCGCCGGATCTGGCGTGGGCAATGTCAGGAACTCACGCCCACGTCATGCTCAACGATGGACGAGGTCGCTTTCACGTCGCGTGGCTGATGCCCGAGACGACCGCCCAGCGCATCATTGCTGGAGACGTGGACGGTGACGGCGCACTGGACTTGTTCGTCGGAGTGGACGGTCCGCCGGATCGCCTCTATCGAAACAGCGGCGTCGGTGTGTTCGCGGACGAGAGCCATCGATTGCCGTACGCAAAGTCTGCTCCAGAAGTGACCATGGATGCGTGCTTCGTCGATATCGACGGCGATGGCGATCTGGACTTGGTGATCAGTAATCGAACTCGACCATCAGACACCCGCTATGGTCCTCGGCTTTGGCGGAACGACGGAACGGGCCGATTCACGGACGCGACTTCGCAGTCGATCTTGTCTGGAAACGAGCCATCGTGGGACACCGTCGCTGCCGGCGATTTCGATCGTGACGGCGACATGGATCTCGTGGGGACAGTCGTCGACCCACGCTCTGTTCCCGGCCGCGTGCTGATCCAGCACCGCCGCCACGTACGGGTTCCGACGTCCGTTCCATACAACGCGAATTTCCCAGTCGAGATCTCCGCCGGCGCCGGGAGCACGGTCTTCCCGATGCTGGGTCTTCCGGGACCGTCGGTCCTTCTGCCACCGCTCGGCCCAGTCGGCTTGGCCAGCCCGACGGTCTTGCTTGCACCAATGACCTTCCCGAGCGCGACGACGCGCTCGTTCCCGATCTTCGTGCCCGACAACCCGTCCCTGCTCGGCGCGACGCTGCGCGTCCAAGCCGTCGACCTCGGTTACGACGGCGGCACGACGCTCGTCGCGAAGACGACGAACTGGTCGGCGTTCCGCATCCATTAGCGCTCCCCACGGTTGCTCGGCCGGACCGCGGCGCGCGACACTCCGCCGATGCGCTTCGCCCGACTCCTGCTCGCGCTCGTCGCGATTCCCGTCCTCGCGCAGGAGCCGTCGATCGCGTTCGGCGGTGACCGGTTCGCGGTGCTGCCGCACGGCGCGCTCGGGCGGCGCCAGATCGCCGACACGCCGGAGCCGACGAACGTCGCCGACGCCCGCGTCTGGCGGCTGCGCGTCGGGATTGCGCGATCGGTCACCTTAGAGGTCGTCGCTCGCGACGGCGGAACGGCCGCGACGCATCGCGCCGTCCTCGACGACGCCGGTGCCGCTCACCTGCGAACCGCTGTCGACGCGTTCGCCGCCACCGTCGCCCGCCAGACGCGAGGCCGCCATCGGATCGCCGCCGACGTCGTCGAACTCGACGCCGTCGCGACGAAGATCGCTGCAGGCACGCCGCGCCTCCCGGTCCCGATCC
>JAEYTU010000651.1 GCA_023433825.1 Planctomycetota bacterium | reverse complement strand
GCCGAGACGTTCGTCGGTGCCGACGGCGGCTCGCCGGCGATCGTGCCGCCGGCGACCGAGACCCCGCCGGCGCCGGTCGAGGCACAGACCGTGCATCCGATGGTCGACGCCGCGTTCGTCTCGGTGACGTTCGCGATGCCGCATGTCGAGTTCACCGACAACCTGCCGTTCCTGGTCGCGCTGCAACTGGTCCGGGCACGCGCGGCGCGGGCGTTCGGCGAGCCGCGGCAGGGCGAGCTGCAGGCGCGCTTCCCGTACATGTTCGCCAGCTATTGGGAAGGCAACCGACTCGTGATGCTGAATCGCCGCGCTCGGAACGGCGAGTCGCCGCGCGCTCCGCTCGAGGAGATCGAGCAGTTGCTGTTCGCGATCCGCGACTACGGCCTCCCCGGGGAGGAGATCGGCGCGGCGGCCGCCGTCGTCGGACACACGCTGACGCTGCCGCCGTACCCGCGCGTCGTCGCGACGGCGATGGCGAAGGAGCCCCGTGCCATGGGGGCGAAGGCCTTCGTCTATGCGAATGCCGGCATGTCCGGCTGGCCGCCGGATCTCGGCGACCGGATCGGGGCGGTGCGGGTCGGGGACGTCCAGAAGGCGTTCGTCCAGATCTACGACCCGTCGCGGTGGCACGTCCTCGCGCTGGTCCCGAAGGAACGAGCGAAACCGAAGAACCCGACGACGGACGGGAAGTGACGTCAAGGCGCCGTGCGGCGCCTGCCGATCGAGGCCCGGCGCATGGGCTTCATCAACCTCGCAGACAAGACGATCAACGCCAAGCTCGTCTACTACGGCGTCGGCGTCGGCGGCAAGACGACCAGCCTGCAGGCGGTGCACGCGATCATGTGCCCGCGGAACGAGGTGCAGCTCGTCTCGATCAAGACCGAAGAGGACTCGACGCTGCTGTTCGACTTCCTGCCGATCAATCTCGGTCAGGTCGAAGGTTTCAAGATCCGGATCCAGGGCTTCACGGTCCCCGGACAGCCGAAGTACCGCGCGATGCGCAAGTACGTCCTGCAGGGTGCGGACGCGGTCGTGCTGGTCGTCGACAGCCAACGCAGCCGCCTCGAGGAGAACGTCCAAGCGCTCGAGAGTCTGAAGGAGAACCTGCGCGCGAACGGCCTCGACGTCGACCGGATCCCGATCGTCGTTCAGTACAACAAGCGCGACATCGCCGACGCGATGCCCGAGCCGGAGCTCGATCGCCACTTCCTGTTCCGCAGCGGGATCCAGGCGTTCCCGACGATCGCGACCGAGGGCAGCGGCGTCTACGAGACGTTCGTCCATGCGGCGGCGCTGCTCGTCGAGGCGAAGGTGCAGCTCTACCGCCTCGGCCGCGGCGGAGTGACCGCCGAAGAAGTCGCCGAGTCGACGCGTCGCAAGCTCTGGGACCTCTACGACCATGCGCGCGGCACGACCGACGCCCGGCGCCCGTCGCTGGCCGTGACGGTGCCGGAGCATCCGTTCGCCGGAACGCCGAACCCGGCGCCGCCGGTCCGCGAAGACCTGCGCGACCAACTCGACGCGGCGCTGCCGGATCTCGATCTCGATCTCGAACTGGAGGTCGACCTCGACGTCGGCGCGCCGCCGGACGCGAGCGACGACGCAGCGCACGACGCGCCGGCCACGCCGACCGAGACCGATCCCGACGAGGCGGGTCTGCTCGATCGCGTGATGCAGTCGAACATCGACATCGCGCAGAGCTTCGGCGACCTCGATCAGTACCGCGTGCTGCTCGAACGCAAGAACCGCGACCTCGTCGAGATCGCGCAGAACACGGTGCACGACCTGAACCGGCCGTTGTCGGCGATCAAGTTGATGCTGACGTCGATCCGCAAGGGATTGCTCGGCGACATTCCGGAGAAGGTCGGCGACGCGGTCGAGAACGGCCTGCTCGCGACGCGGCAGATGGAACGGCTGATCAGCGAACTGCTCGACAGCTCGCGGCTCGACTTCGACGGGATCAAGCTCGACTTCGTCGACGTCGACGTCCAACTCGTCGTCGCCGACGTCGTCCGCGGACTGCGCGGCGAGATCGAGGAGAAGGACGCGCACGTCCGGATCGAGCCGATGCCGACGATCCGTGCCGACGAATGGGCGCTGACGAAGCTGTTCGGCAACCTGATCGGCAACGCGCTGCAGTACGCGCACACGCAGCGGCAGCCGCGGATCGTGATCCGCTGCGAGCCCGACGGCGATCGCAACGTCTTCACGGTCGCCGACAACGGGATCGGGATCCCGGGCAAGGACCTTCCGAAGCTGTTCAAGCGGTTCCAGCGCGGCAGCAACACCACCGGCATCAGCGGCAACGGGCTCGGGCTGCACATCGTCCGCGAGGTCGTCGCCGGTCACGGCGGCAACGTCTGGATCGAGAGCGTGGAAGGCGAAGGGACGACGTTCCGGATCGCGATCCCGATCGATCCGGTGGCCGCCGAACACTCGTCGGTCGCCGACGTCGCCGAGACGGCGGATCTCTGACGCGAGCCTTCGGTCAGTCGGTCGTCGTCGTCGCCGGCGTCGTCCACTTCAGTCCGACGATCGCGATCAGCAGCAACGCGAGGAACGCCAGCCGCGCCGGATTGCGCGATTCGTCGAACAGCACGATGCCGAGCACGGCGGCGCCGAACGCACCGATGCCGACCCAGATTGCGTAGGCAGTCCCGATCGGCAGCGTTCGAACGGCGAGTGCGAGCAGGATCATGCTGACGATCAGTGCGATCGCGGTCAGCACGGTCGGCACCAGCCGCGTGAAGCCGTCGGTGTACTTCAGACCGATCGCCCAACCGATCTCGCAGAGACCGGCGAGCAGGAGCAGGAACCATGGCATGGGGTCGTCTCGTCGGGTCGCAGTGCGTTCTCGCGAGATCAGGGCGTACCGCAAGTCACCGACCAATGCATCGTCGTGCCTTGACGGCCTCCGGCGCCTCCGCAAGAGTCCGCGGCCCACTGGCTCGGAACGGAGTTCTCACCGTGCGCCTCGCGTTGCCTCTGCTCGTCCTGTCGTCGCTCGCGACGGCCCAACTTCCGGTCGTCTCGCCGATCGGTCACACGAACCTCGAGGGTCCCTCGGACAACATGTATCCGTGGAGCAATCCGTTCCGGTATCAGCAGGTCCACACCGACCTGCGCGGCACGCCGCTGCCGATCACCGGGATCGCGTGGCGTCGGAACCAGGACGAGTTCCTTCCGAGCACGTCGAGCGCGAAGACGTTCGACATGGAACTCACGCTCTGCGACGCCGATGCGAACACGTTCGGAATCACGTTCGCGTCGAACTACGTCGGCACGCCGGTCAACGTGCTGGTTCGCCGTCAGGTCAACTCGGTCGACTGGCGTCCCGCGATCGGGCAGCGCCCGGCGCCGTTCGACTTCGTGATCCCGTTCGACGTGCCGTTCGTCTATCTCGGTCAGAACGATCTGCTGTACGAGGTCGTCGTCTACATGACGTCGAACAGCGTCTATCAATGCGACGCCGTCAACGGCCTCTCGCGGCCGACGACGATCTACGGCAGCTACACGTCCGAAGGGACGGGGTGCACGACGACGAACGGATCGTTCTTGCTGCGATCGCAGCTTCGCCACGTGTTCACGACGTCACAGATGGTCTTCCAGTGGGACGTCGTCGCGGCGCCGCCGCTCGCGACCGGTGCCGTGCTCGTCGGCTTCGCGCCGTTCAACGTGCCGGTCCCGGGCCTCTGCACGAACGTCTACACGGACGGCAGTCTGCTCAGCGTCCCGCTGACGTCGCTCGCGAACGGCACCGGCAGCACGCTGGCGATCGGCGTCCCGTACAACCCGACCTGGGTCGGCGTCCCGCTCTCGGCGCAGGCCGCGTGTCTCGACGCGACGCAGCCCGGCATCGGACTCGCCGCGAGCCAGGGCGTCCGGAGTTCGATTCCGATCGAGGTCCTTCCGACGGTGAACGGCGCGCGCGTGTGGTCGCTGAACAACCCGTTGTCGGCGACGGGAACGCGTTCGCCGAACAGTTGGCTCGTCACGCAATTCCGGTGAACCACGTCATGTTCCAGAGTCTCGCCTTCGTCGCCGCCGTCGCGGCATTCCTCGGACTCGCGGCAACGGTCGATGCGCAGACGCATCTGCGCCTGCCCGTCATCGCCGATGCGACGACGAGCGCCGATCAGCCGAACGTCAACTTCGGCGCGTCCCAAAACCTCGACTTCGGCAAGGACTACGTTTCGTCGCCGAGCTACCGCGTCTGGATGACGCGCGGCCACGTGATGTTCGACGTCTCGCCGCTGGTCGGTGCGACGCGCCCCCTGCGCGCTCGCTTGATGTGGTACCAGGATCGCGCGCGGACGCAGCCGGCGGGGTGCCTCGCGGTCAGCGTCCATCGCGCGACGCTGCCGTGGATCGAGAACGCCGTCACCTGGGGCACGCAGCCGCCGATCGATCCGGCGTCGGTCGTGTCGGTGCCGGTCGGTGGTTGGGACTGCAGCGGTTGGAAGGCGTTCGACATCACGCCGCTCGTGTTCGACTGGATCGACGGCCGTCATCCGAACTTCGGACTCGTGATCCGCGATCCGTCGGAGAGCTCGGCCGGTGCCGCGCGCCCCGGTCACGGCGTCAGTCGGGAAGGGACGAATCCCGCGT
Source organism: Planctomycetota bacterium (assembly GCA_023433825.1). Classification (GTDB taxonomy): domain Bacteria; phylum Planctomycetota; class UBA1135; order UBA1135; family UBA2386; genus JAEYTU01. Next base: position 1,506 of record JAEYTU010000651.1, on the reverse strand, counting down.
TCCATCCGTACGTCGAGATCGCCTATGCGGCGCCGTACGGCGTCGGCTGCGGGCCGAGCGGCGGCGTCCCATCGCTCGATCTGTCGAATGGCACGCCGCAGACGAACGGTTCGCACGCGCTGACGGCGACGCAGCTCGCGGCGGGTCTCGCCTTCGCGTGGCAGATCGGGATCAGCGACCAGACGTGGAACGGCCTGCGACTGCCGGCGGATCTGACGCTGCTCGGCTTCACCGGTTGCACGCTGCTGGCGTCGGGCGAGATCGTGCTCGGTGGCGTCGCGAGCCCTGCGGGCAGCGCGACGCTGACGTTCCCGGTTCGCGACGATCCGACGCTTCGGGGTCTGATGCTGTACCACCAAGTCGTCGCGGTCGACGCGACGCCCGCGTTGCGACTCAGCAACGGGTGCCGCGTCCGCATTCACTGAGCCGCAGATGCGCAACTTCGCCGCTTGCTGTGTCGCGACGTTCGCGAGTGTGCTCGCCGCGCAAGAGCCGGCGGCGGCGCCACAGACAGCACCGCAGGAAGCACCGCAGACCGCACCGCAGCCGCGGTACGACCCGCTGCGGATCCAGGCCGGTGACCTCCCGGAGAGCGTGCTTCGCACGGTCACCGATCCGGCGCGCGATCGCGAGATCCCGCTGCGCATCCATCTGCCGACGTCGACCGATGCCGCACCGGTCGTGCTGTTCAGCCACGGTCTCGGTGGCACGCGGGACGGCAGTGGTTTCCTCGGTCGGCACTGGGCCGCGCGTGGCTACGTCGCGGTGTTCCTGCAGCATCCGGGCAGTGACGCGTCGGTCTGGCGCGACGTCCCGCTCGGACAGCGCATGGCCGCGATGCAACGCGCCGCCTCGGCGCAGAACCTCGCACTGCGCTGCGCCGACGTCACGGCCGTGCTCGACGCGATCGAACGGTGGAACGCCGACTCCGACGACGCCTGCCACGGACGGTTCGACACGACCCGCGTCGCGATGGCCGGGCATTCGTTCGGCGCCGTGACGACGCAAGCCGTCAGTGGGCAGACCGCACCACTCGTCGGCGCGAAGTGGACCGATCGCCGGATCGATGCGGCGATCGTCCTGAGTCCGAGCAGTCCGCGGCGCGGCGACGCCGAGAAGGCCTTCGGAGCGGTCCACGTGCCGTGGCTGCTGATGACCGGCACGCGCGACACGTCGCCGATCGGCGACCAGGACGTCGCGTCGCGGCTTCGCGTCTATCCGGCGCTTCCGCCGACGATCGATCGGTTCGAACTCGTCCTCGACGGCGCCCAGCACTCGGTGTTCACCGATGCGCGGCTCCCCGGCGACGGCCGCCGCGACCCGGCGCACCACACGGCGATCTGCGCGATCGCGACGGCGTTCCTCGACGCGTATCTGCGTGACGACGCGCAGGCGAAGGCATGGCTGCTCGGCGACGGCGCGCGGTCGGTCCTCGCCGAGCGCGATCGGTGGCAGGCCGCGGAAAGGCGTCGAAACGACGAGCCGAAGGCCACCAAGCCCAAGTAG
>JAEYTU010000637.1 GCA_023433825.1 Planctomycetota bacterium | reverse complement strand
AGTTCGGGGTGCGCGGTCTCCAACGCGACGAGCTCGCGATACAGCGCGTCGTACTCGTCGTCGCGGATCTCGGGAGTGCCGACGTTGTAGTAGAGGTGGTCGTGGTGGCGGATCTGCGTCCGCAACTCGTCGATCCGTTTCGTCGCGTCGTCCGACTTCTTCACGAGGTTTCGTCCCAGCCTCTCAGTCCGACAGTCGGCGCGCCGGTCGCACACCGATGTAGTAGCCACGGAACGTCGGCGTCGTCGAGTTGCGATCCGCCGACCGCGCCTGACGTGCCGTTCCGTAGAAGCTGCCGCCGCGGAACGTCCGGTCGCGATTGCCGCCGTCGCGACGTTCGCCGTCGGGACCATGCATGCCGCCGGGATACGGGACGTAGACGTCGCGGCACCATTCCCAGACGTTGCCGTGGATGTCGTGAAGGCCGAACGGGTTCGCTGCGAAGCGACCGACTGGCGCGTGCGCGGCGTAGCCGTCGTCGAGCTCGGGCCAGTCGTCGATCGACGGCCACGAGAACCCGGCCCGCGCCGCGGCCTGATCGGCGAGGTTCGCGGCGCCGATCAGCGACTCGCGTGTCGCGCCGACCGACCACGAGGCGTCGGTCCCGCCGCGGGCCGCGTACTCCCACTGTGCTTCGGTCGGCAACCGCAGCGACAACCGCGACAACAGTGCCGTGCAGTCCTCGTGCGAGACCTGTTCGACCGGATGCAGCAACGTCGGCGGACGGTCGCCGAGCCGCCGACCCGGTGCGAAGAAGCTCGGGTTCGCACCGGCGATCCGCAGCCACTGGCCCTGCGTCATCTCGTACTTCGACAGGAAGAACGGCGCGATCTCGACCTCGTGCACCGGACCTTCGTCGGCGTGGGCGAACGGGTCTGCGTTCGGATCGCCCGGTCGCCCTTGTGCCGGCTGCGCCGCGCCCATCCAGAACTTGCCGCCGGGCAACAGGACGAACACGAGCCCCGTGTCCTCGGTTCGCGTCAGTCGTCCGTCGCGACCACGCACCGGGACCTCGCCGGTCTGCAGATGCGCGAACTCGAACAGTCCGGAGTCGGGATCGGGACCGAGGGGAACGAGGCCGAGCTGCGGCGTCAGTCGGACGTTCGCATGGCGAGCGCGGTATGGGTCCGAACCGAGCGCCGCGATCGTGCTCTGCCACAGCGCGGCCGGCTCGACCAACGAACGCCGCTCGACGTCGCGCGCAAACGCGAGCCGCGTCTCGATCGCCGCGAGAAGGGAAGGACCGCCGTTCGCCCCGACCAGCGACTCGATCCCGGCGACCAACCCTTGCAGCGTGTCGTGCCGCCACTGGCGCTCGGTGTCGGCGAAACGGAACTCGACGCGTCCGGTCGACTCCCCGGGCAGTGCCTCCGTGCGGAGCTTCGTCAACTGCGCGCGGTGCTCGGTCAGTCGCTCGCGCAGCGCCGCGACCTCGACCAACCACTGCTCCATCGCGGGGACCGTCTCGCGTTCCGCCGGCCACAGCTTGGTCTCCGCGGACTCGCGCAGTTCGGCGAGCCGCTGCACGTCGGCGAGCTGCAGCACCTCCTCCAACCGTTCGGCGGCGAGCTGCTCGTTGCGCCGCGCCGCGCCGCGCGCATCCTCCGCCGACAGATACAGCCGCGTGATCACGATCAGCGCGACCAGCAGCCCGCAGAGCCCCGCCGTCGCCGTCAGCACCGCCGTCTTGTGCTTGCGCACGAACTTGCGCAGCCGGTAACCGGCCGTCGGCTGACGCGCCGTCACCGGTTCGTCGTGCAGATGCCGATCGAGGTCGGCCGCGAGTTCGGCCGCGCTGCCGTAGCGGTGCGCCCGGTCGGGCTCCATCGCCTTGCGGACGATCCAGTCGAGATCGCCCTGCAGCCGCCGGACGAGCGCGGCCGTGCGCGGCGCAAGTCCCGGCAACTGCGACCGCGCGTCGTGCGCACGCCGGCTCGGCAGCGGCGGCTGCGCGTCGCGAATCAGTTCGCACCACTCCAGCGGGCTCGCCGAACGCAGCGTCTCCGAGGGCACCGGCAGGGTTCCGGTCAGCAACTCGTACAGCAGCACGCCGAGCGCGTAGACGTCGGTGCGAACGTCGATGTCCATCCCCGAGCTGCGCGCCTGCTCGGGGCTCATGTACTCGGGCGTGCCGAAGATCTGCCACTTCAACGTCCGAACGTCGCCGTCGCCGAGCGGTCGCAGCATCGACTTCGCGATGCCGAAGTCGATGACCTTCGGCGTCGGGCGTCCGTCGATCTCGGTGACCAGCACGTTCCGGGCGCTGAGATCGCGGTGGATGATCCCCTTCTGGTGCGCGTGCTGGATGCCGTCGCAGACCTGTCGGAACAACCGCAACCGCGCGTCGACGTCGAGATCGCGGTCGCTCGCGTAGCGCGTGATCGGCTCGCCCTGCACGTACTCCATGACGAAGTACGGCCGCTTCTGCGCGTCGGTCCCGGCGTCGAAGATCTTCGCGATGTTCGGATGGTCCATCAGCGCGAGGACCTCGCGCTCGGCCGTGAACCGCGCGACGACTTCGTCGGAGTCCATCCCCGGGCGGATCAGCTTGATCGCGACGGTTCGACGCAGCGGGTGATGCTGGTCGGCCAGGAACACTTCGCCGAACGCGCCTTCGCCGAGCTTCTTGCGAACCATGTACGGCCCGATCCGCTCGGCCAGTGGTCCGCCGGCCGCGGGCAGCGGGTCGAGCACGACGACCGGCCGCGTCGCCGGTTCGGGTGGCGAAGTCGGCCGTTCGTCGCTCTCGCGAATCCCGTCGACGTACCGCTCGATCGCCGTCACGAAGCCGGGGTACTGCCGGCACAGCGACTGCACTTGGTTCCGTCGATCGCTGCCGTTGCCGTTCCAGGCCGTCTCCACCTTGGCGCGGAGCCATGCCGGCAGCTCCGGGTCCCGGCTTCCGCGATCTGCATCCGCTGCGTCTGCCATCTCGTGCTGCCCGGTCGAACCACGAATCGAGCGGCGGGAGATGCTCGGCAGCGCGCCACGCGCGCGCAAGGACGCAGCACCGTTCAGAACGGCACCTCGTCGAAGCCGACGTCACGCGGTGGCGTCCGCGCGCGCGTTCGCGACGTCGGCGCACTTGGCGGCGGCGGCGATGTCGTCGGCGGCGAAGGCGCACCGCCTGCCGACGCGTCGGGATCGTCGACGATCGCGCGATACCCGTCGTAGGGCACCTCGTTGCGCCGAATCGTCTGGCCGTCGGCGGCGACGTACTCGGTCGGTCGCACCTCGACGAACGCGCGTCGTCCGTCGAGGTCCGCCGGCTCCAACGTGACCTTGCCGGTTGTGGGAAGTCCGAACGCACTCAACACTCGTCGCACCCGCGCACGACCGCGATGCGAGAACACCAGCGAATCCCACGCGGCTTGCCTGCCGGCGTGCTCGCCCTCCGCGACGACGAGTCGCAATCCCCAGCGCTCGTCGCCTGCTCGCGTCCTGCCGACGCGCACGTCGGCGATCTGGCAAAGGTAGGTGCCCGCCGGCACGCTGACGTAATCGGCCGTTTCCTCGACGCCGTCGAAGTCCAGTTCCATCGTCTGTCACCTCCGAACTCGGAACGCCCCCCCTGTGGCATGAACCCGGCGAAGGTCCCCCTGGATTTCCGCGCTCCCGGCTCGATTGCGCAGGATCGGCGTCGCTTCGATGCGCTGGCTCGCGCGCACTACGAGAACTTCCCGGTCGGCTCGTGGCTCGTCCCGCGCGCGCTGCGCCCACACATCCATCGCATCTATGCGTTCGCACGAACCGCCGACGACATCGCCGACGAATTGCGCGACGCCGAGCTCCTCGCCGACTACCGCGCGACGTTCACGCGCCACCTCGCCGGCACCGACACCTCCGTGCCGCTGTTCGTCGATCTCGCGGCGACGTTGCGTGAGCGCGGCCTTCCTCCCGAACTCTGCTTCGCGCTGCTCGACGCGTTCCAGAGCGACCTCGTCGAGCGGCGGTACACAGCGGCGTCGCTGCGCGCGTACTGCACGAAGTCGGCGGATCCCGTCGGACGGCTCGTGCTGCGCGTGTTCGGCTACGACGACCGCGAGCTCGACCGACTCTCCGACTCGATCTGCACCGGCCTCCAGATCCTGAACCACTTGCAGGACGTCCGTTCCGATCTCGTCGAGCGCGACCGCATCTATCTGCCGGCCGAGGACCTCGCGGCGCACGGCGTGACCGAGGCCGACCTGCGGGCGAACGTCGCGACTCCCGGCGTCCGCGCGCTGATTCGCGACTGGACCGATCGGACGGCGACGCTGCTGCGCGACGGCTTCCCGCTGACGCGCGCCGTGACGGGCCGGCTTCGCCTCGAACTGCGGGCGATCGTCGCTGGCGCCGCAGGCGTCGTCGCGCGCATTCGCGCCCACGATCACGACGTCCTCGCGCGCCGCGTCCGACTCGGCCGATTCCGCGCCGTCGGCTGGATGCTGCGCGCGCTGTGCACGCGATCGCTGCCCGCACCGCTGAGGCCGACGCGATGACGCGCCCTGCCGTCGCCGAACGGACGCCCGACGCCGTCGCCGGCGGGTCGCGTTCGAGCTTCCTCGCGTCGTTCGCCGTGCTCGCGCCGCCGCGCCGCGCCGCGCTGGTCGCCGTCTACGCGTTCTGCCGGGTCGTCGACGACGCCGTCGACGACGCACGAACGCCCGACGACGGCGCGACGGCGCTGCGCTTCTGGTCCGACGAGCTCGCCGCCGCTGCGCGCGGCCGCTCGACGACGCCGATCGGCGCCGGACTCGTCGCCGCGATTCGCGACTTCGGCG
>JAEYTU010000617.1 GCA_023433825.1 Planctomycetota bacterium | reverse complement strand
CTCGAGGACCGTCTCGATCGACTGCTGCCGCCCGCGGAGTCGGCGCCGCAGCCGGGCCCGAGCGAGGCGTCGACCGCCGATGCGCGGACGCCGAACATCCCCGGCTACGAGATCCTGTCGACGCTCGGTACCGGCGGAATGGGGGTCGTCTACCTCGCTCGACATCTCGTCCTCCGCCGGACGGTCGCGATCAAGATGCTGCACGAGGCCCCCGGCACGCGTTTCGTCGAACGTGAACGACTGCTTCGAGAGGCGCGCGCGATGGCCGCGGTTCGCCACCCGAACATCGTCGCCGTTCACGACGTCGGCGAGATCGATGGCCACCCGTTCTTCACGATGGAGCACATGGAGGGTGGCTCGCTCGCCGATCGACTCGGGGGCCGGCCACGACCGCCGGCGGAGGCCGCGTCGCTGACGCAGGTCCTCGCCGACGCGATGTCGGAGGCACACGATCGCGGGATCGTCCATCGTGACTTGAAGCCCTCGAACGTGCTGCTCGCGGCGGACGGGACGCCGAAGATCAGCGACTTCGGCATTTCGCGTTCGGAAGGAGCGCAACCAACCATCACGCGAACGGGCGCTCGCCTGGGAACGCCGAGCTACATGGCGCCGGAGCAGGCGCTCGGCCGAACCGAATGGATCGGCCCGGCAACCGACGTCTACGCACTCGGCGCCGTCCTCTACGAACTGCTGACGGGGCACCCGCCGTTCCGCGGCGCGACGGCGTTCGACGTCGAGCAACGCCTGCTGCACGAGGAACCGATCCCGCCGCGAGTGCTCGTCTCTGGCGTGCCTCGCGACCTCGAGACAATTTGTCTCGCTTGTCTGCACAAGGCGCCGCATCGACGTTACGCGTCCGCGAAGGCGCTCGCCGACGACCTCCGCCGGTTCCATCGCCGCGAACCGATCCAGGCTCGACCGATCGGGCGATGGGAACGTTCGGTCAAGTGGTTGCGTCGGCGTCCGGCCTCCGCGGCCGCGCTCGCCACGGCGCTCGTCGCGCTGATCTCGGTCGTCGGCACGGCGCTGTGGTCGGCGTCGCACCGCGCCGCGATCGAGGACGCCGTCACCCGAGACCTCGCCGACGTCGTTCGATTCGAACGCGCGGCGGACTGGCCTGGCGCGCGCAAGACGCTCGACCGCGCGAAGACGCGACTCGGTGCCGTCGCAGGTCCGACGCACCTCGACCGCGACATCGAACTGCTCGAGCGCGAGTTGGATCTCGTCGACCGCCTCGCCGCGTTGCCGTTCCAACGGGCGTCCGCCCGCCAGGTCGAACTCGACCTCGCGACGTGGTGGCGCGCGTATCGCGACGCGTTCGCCGCAGGCGGCCTGCTCGACGAGGGCGACGCACCCGCGACGTTCGCCGCGCGCGTGCGAACGGCGAACGCGCGCGCCGCGTTCGTCGCCGCGATGGACGACTGGTGCGTCTGCGCGCCGAGCCGCGAGCAACTCGACTGGTTGCTGACCGCTACGCGCCTCGCGGATCCCGATCCGGTCTGGCGCGACCGCGCGCGCGACCTCACCGTGTTGACGGACGTCGACGAACTCTGCCGGCTGGCGCGCGACGCGAACGTCGAGCGCGAGCCCCCACAGTTGATGCTCAACGTCGCGGGACTGCTGACCCACGCACGCTCCGACGAGGCAATGCCGTTCCTGCGCCGGATCCAGGCCGCACACCCGTCGAACTTTTGGGCCAGCCACGCACTGGGCGAGGCATTGCACGCCATCGACGACGAAGCCGCGGTGGGCTTCTTCCGGGCGGCTCTCGCGGTCCGACCTGACGCCGCGTTCGCACAGTTCAACCTCGGCCTCGCCCTGGCGTCCCACGGTCGACTCGACGATGCGATCGGGGCGATGCGACGCGCCGTGTCGCTCGACGGCAGCAGTGCGGTCGCTCGTCACAACTTGGCGGTCTGGCTGCTCCGTTCCGGCGACGCTGCCGGAGCCGCGGAACAAGCGCGCATCGCGGTGGAACTGGACCCGGCAGCACCGCAGATGCACGGCGTGCTCGCGCATGCACTGATCCGGCTGGGCCAGCACCGAGACGCAGCGACTACGTTGCGTCGCGGCATCGAGTCGTCGTCCAACGATCCCGCGCTTCGCGCGCGTCTCGAACGCCGACTGGCTGCCTGCGAAGCGGTCCTTGGATCGGAGGCCGGTGCGTCGGGCCGGTAGTCGCGTGCATCGGCCGAGTGCCCAGGACCTGCATCTTCGACGCTCGGCGAATCTCCGCCGAGCCGTCCATTCGTCGGACGTCGTTCGCACGACGCCCCGATTGCGGCCTTCGCGCCGAGAGCTACGTTCCGCGCCACATGTCTCAGCTTCGACTCGACGACAGCCGCGACGGTCTCCGTTCGTTTCCGACGGAGTTCACGGTCGTCGCGCGCGACGACATGGGTGACGTTCTGGCCGTCGACGCCCACGGAGCGGTTCGCTGCTTCGCACACGGCACCGGAGACTGGAAATCGCACACGCTCGCGTTCGCCGACGTCGCGATGCTGCACGAGCACCTCGCGTTCCAAGAGCATTTCGAGCCGCCGCCGCACGACGCCGATCTCGCGATGCTTCGCGCGCGCAAATCGGCCATCCAGCAATTCATGAAGGGCCGCCGACGCGCGCCGTATTCACGACTGGCCGCCGACGGTGCGCTCGAGGACCTGCGCGATGCGATCGCAGACAAACGCTGGCGATCCTCGAAGAAGGGCCAAGGCCTCCTCGCATGCCAAGCGATCGGGCTGGAATGCGACAAGGCTCTGCGCGACGCCGGCGCAGGCGAGGACTGGATGTGCCGCGCCGCGGCGGAAGACGGGAGCGTTCTCGGGGTCCAGGGCAACTTCGTCGCACCGTGGACCATCGACCGCGTCACCGAACTGCTGACGCCGTTGGTCGGCAAACGCACACTGAAGCTGGTGCAATGGCCGCGGCAGCCGCAATGAATCGCCGGCGCCGTCGTTGAAAGGGGTTCACACATGCACCGACTGGCGCTCTGTTTGCTCGTTGGCTCACTGACGTCGCTGGGCGCCCTGCCAGCGCAATCGACACCACGCCTCCGCGAGAACGTTGCGCGACACCTCGACGGCGCATTCGGGAAGACCGTTCGCTTTGCCGTCGAACCCGACCAGGCGGCTCGCATCGCGTTCGCGCCGAACCCGTATCACGTGACCGAGTTTCTGTTGTTGCCGGACGCGCAAGGCAGGATGTGGTTCGAATACGGAGAGGGTCCGAGCGGGAAATCGGCGCGCGTGACGGGTGCGCTCGAACAACTCGGCCAGGCGCCGTGCGCAGCACTCGCGCAATGGCACCGCGACGGGGCGACGTGGCGCGTCGAGTTGACATTGACCGACGATCGCGCGGCGATTGCCAAGGCGCTTTCCGAGATCGACAGCGGACGACGAACGTGGGCGAAGCGCCTGCGCAATCACTCGCTGCTCGCGCATCCCGAGATCGGCGAGTCCGAGCGCATTGCCGGCTTCGTGCGCCTGTGGAGCGAGGTCAAATACAACTTCGTCTACTTCGACCGCCGGCCGCGGCTCGATTGGGAGAAGGTGCTCGACGACTACCTGCCGCGTGTGCAGCGCGCCGCGTCGGCACCTGCCTATTACCGCGTGCTGCGCGAGTGCATGGCGCTGCTGCAGGATGGGCACAGCGAAGTGTCCGGCCCCAGCGACGATCCCGTCGCGGCGCCGCCGATCGTTCTCCGTGAGATCGAAGGCAAGGCCATCGTCGTCGGCGTGCGACCGCCCGACTCGATCCCGGACGACGCGCTGCGGCGCGAGATCGAGGCGGCCAGGCTCTCGATCGGGGACGAGGTGACGACGATCGACGGCGAGGCGGTCGCCGACGTGCTGGCAACGCGCATTCACCCGTTCGTCTGCGCGTCGACGCCGCAACACAGGTCGCTGGTGTCCTACCCGCAGTTGCTCCGCGGCGATCCCGGAACGGTCGCGAGGCTCGGCGTGCGTGCGCGCGACGGGACGACGCGGGAAGTGACACTGACGCGCGGCTACCTGCGCGCGCACGCACCGACGCGTCGACGCGCCGACGGCGAGTTCGAGTCCGGCCTCGTCCACGTCGCGTTGCCGTCGTTCTCCCATGGCGATGCGGTCGCGCACTTCGAGCGGCTGCTGCCGACGATTCGATCCGCCCGCGGCCTGATCCTGGACCTTCGCGACAATGGCGGCGGCAGCACGCGCGTCGGCAATCAGGTACTGGCGTCGCTGACCGACAAACCGCTGGCCGGCTCGCATTGGCGGACGCGGATGTATCGCCCGGCATTCCGCGCCTGGGGCAGCCCGGAAGCTTGGCACCACGGCAAGCACGACGACGTCGTCCCGGGCAAGGACCCCTGGCTCGGACCGATCGTCGTGCTGACGGGCCCGCGGACGTTCAGTGCGGCGGAGGACTTCCTCGTCGTGCTGAAGGCCGCGGGGCGCGCCCGCCTGGTCGGCGAACCGACCGGTGGTTCGACAGGCCAGCCGCTCGCGATCGAAGGTCTTCCCGGCGGCGGTCACGCGCGGGTTTGCGCCAAGCGCGACACGTTTCCCGACGGCACCGAGTTCGTCGGCGTCGGCGTGCTTCCGGACGTCGACGTGCGCCCGACGGTGGCGGGTTTGGTCGCTGGCCGCGACGAGGTGTTCGAGCGGGGTGTCGCCGAGCTGCGAACCATGATCGGCAAGTAGTCCGCACGCGTCGGCGCGGCCGTCGGCGCGGTCAATCCTTCCTCTCGAACACGAACGCCGTCGCGCGGCTGCCGTCGAGTTGGCTGATCGTCGCCGTCATTCCGGTCTTCGTCCGTTCGTAGCGAATGCGTTGCGGGTGGTCGTGCTTCTCGTTCTCGAACACCATCAGCCCGTCCTCGACCTTCACGAGTCGGAACAGCGTCGGCGGCGCGCCGCCGGGCATCGCGACGTAGGAGATCGATCCGGCGCGGTGGCCGATGCGCAGGAACTCGAAGAAGCTCGACTTCGCGTCGTCGAACGTGTGCGAGGTCCCGAGGATCGTCGTGCCTTGCAACGGCCGCCAATGTTCCTCGATGGTCGTCTTGCCCTTCCGCTGCACCCATGTGCCGCAGATCCACGTCAGCTTCTGCAACAGCGCGGGGTCCATCTTGCCGGCGACGAGAGCGTCCGCGGGCGCAGGTTTCTCGGGATCCTGCCGCGCGCCGACGAACGCCAGCGCGAGCAGGGGAACGGACACGAGCAAGCCGATCTGCATCGTCGAAGTCTCCTCGAATGACCGGCGACCCCGCGTCGATGCGCGGTCACCGCGATTCCGTGACCGGTCGGCACCGTGGGCGGCGCGACCAATCTCGCCAACCCAGCGAAGGATACGTGTGAGCCCTGGCTGCGCGTGATCGTCGGACTGCCCTAGGTTCGTGCTGCGTGGGCGGGAGCCGGTGCGGATCCGTGTCTCGGAGGCCGGCACAGCGAACGACCACGGTTCGACCTACGAACGATCGTCTGCGACTCGGTGCTCGCGGTAGCGCACGACGAACTCTCGCGCCGCTTCGATCGTCCGCGGGTAAGCCTTCGAAACGAGCCGCGAGCCGCCACTCGCCGTCCGCTCTCTGATCGAGTGGTATCGGAATCCGTGCTCGATCAGGAACGCCACGACCTTCCACGCCGCGACGTCCTTCTGTGGTGGCGCCTGGAACTTCTCGCTCAGCCCCACGGTCGGCTTGCCGCAGTCGGGACACGCGGGCGCCTCCAGGTGGCGCGGCCGCTTGAACGACTTGCGGCATGCAAGGCAGACGAAAGGTCCCGTGAGAACGTTCATGTGGTCTTGGCGATCGTCGGGTTGGCGCTTCGCCGGCTCGCCGGACTGGGCGAGCAGACAGATGGTCGAGTCGGCGCTTCGAACCGTACTCATCGCGGCCCGCGATCGGGACAGTGCGTGCTGGAGCCTTCCGTGCCGCTCGCGACGCCTTCAGCAACCGGCGACTGCCGAGGAACGAACCCCGACGAGCGGCTGCAACGCGCGAGCGCTCGCGGACGTGCCCGCCCACGATCCTGGCCTCGATCACCGGGCTGATTGTCGGGCGGTCGAGCCGGGCCTCGGCGTCGCGGAGGACCGCGCGTTCGACCGGCGCATCGACGGGTAGGCTAGTGTCCTTGTCGGACCTCAAGGCACGCGTCAAGAATGGCCGCCTCGTCCTCGATGAACCCACGGAGCTTCCCGAGGGCACAGAGGTGGACCTCGTTCCCGCCGACTGGTGGGACGACCTGACAGAAGAAGATCGTCGTCGTCTCGAGGAAGCCCTGGCTCGCTCCGAACAGGACGTTCGGGCGGGCCGGGTGGTCCCGGCGGAGACTGTGCTCCGTCGCCTTCGCCCTCGGACGTGAGATCGACCACCTGGAAGGTCTCGTTCACGGCTTCTGCAGTCGAGCACGCTCAGGTCGTGAACGACTGGTGGACGGAGGAACGGCCACTTGCGCCGAGCCTCTTTCTCGAGGACCTCAGCAACGCAATCGAACGCATGTCGTCAATGCCGGGATCGGGCGCGGCATTCGAGTCCACGAGCGTCCCCGGTGCACGCAGGATCCTGCTGCCACGTTGCGGATACCACGTCTACTACACACTCGACTCGAAGAAGCGCGAGGTGATCATTCGTGCCATCTGGCACTCCGCACGCGGGAGCGGTCCAGAACTCGGATGACCCGAGCGCGGCCCGCGATTGGGCCGCAGCCCAAGGTCTTCGCTCTGCGGGCCCATCATCGGGCGCATCGCGCGCTGTGCGGAAACTGGTCGGAGCGAGAGGATTTGAACCTCCGACCCCCTGCACCCCATGCAGGTGCGCTACCAAGCTGCGCCACGCTCCGACCCAAGACACTGACCGGAGCCCAGCTCCGGAAGGCGCGGCACGATACCGGACCGACCCGCGGCGGCAAGGGCAGCGCGCGCCTCGGGCGTGCTCACAACAACGACGCCGGGTCGACGTCCAACGTCACGCGCAGCCGCTGCGTGGTCCGGTCCTCGACGTCGCGCACGGCCGCCATCGCGGCGTCGAACGACGACGCGGTTGCGCACTTCAGCAGCAGGTGGACGCGATACCGATCCTTGACGCGCGCGAGGACGGCCGGCGCGGGACCCAGCACGGCAAGCTCCGGATGCTCGGGCAATGCCGCACGCACCTCGACGGCAGCCGCCTTCGTCGCGTCCTCGTTGGCACCCTCGAACAGCACGCGGATCAATCGGCAGAACGGCGGGTACCCGAGCTCCTTCCGGAAGCGCAGCTCCAACTGGACGAACTTCTCGAAGTCGGCCGCCGCCGCCGTCGCGACCGCATAGTTCTCCGGGCAGTGCGTCTGCACGACGACGGTCCCCGGCTTCTCGGCGCGACCGGCGCGACCGGCGACCTGATACAGCAACTGGAACGTCCGCTCCGCCGCGCGGAAGTCCGGCAGGAAGAGCCCGGTGTCGGCCGAGATCACGCCGACCAGCGTGACGTCCGGGAAGTCGTGGCCCTTCGCGATCATCTGCGTGCCGACCAGCACGTCGATGTGGCGGCGTCGGAACGCGTTCAGCACCCGCTCGTGCGCACCGCGCTCGGCCATCGTGTCAGCGTCCATCCGCGCGACGATCGCATCGGGGAACAGCTGCGTGACGGCCGCGACGACCCGCTCGGTGCCCGCCCCCAGTTCGTGCAGCTTCGGATGCGAACAGACGTCGCACAGCTCGGGCCGCCGCCGCTCGGCGCAGCAGTAGTGGCACACGAGTCGTCCGCGCTTCTGGTGCCACGTCATCGACACCTCGCATCGCTCGCACCGCACGCCGGTCCCGCACTTCGGACAGATCAACGTCGGCGCGAACCCGCGGCGATTCTGCAGCAGGATCACCTGCTGCTTCCCGCGCAGCGCCTCCGTCATCAGGATCCGCAGTCGCTGCGAGATCGTGACGCCGGCGATCGTCGACGACTTCTCCTCCTTGCGAAGGTCCTCGACGAGCACGCGCGGCATCGTCCCGGAGCCGGCGCGACGCTTCAGCTCGAGGAGCCGATACACCCCGCGCCGCGCGCGCCCGTAGCTCTCCAGCGTCGGCGTCGCCGATCCGAGCACGACGACCGCGTTCTCGATCCTTCCGCGCGCGACGGCCATCTCGCGCGCGTGATATCGCGGTGACCCCTCCTGCTTGAACGACGACTCCTGCTCCTCGTCGAGCACGATCAGCCCGAGGTTCGACAGCGGTGCGAACAACGCCGAACGCGCACCGATCGCGATCCCGGTGCGACCGGCGAGCAGCGACCGCCACTGGCGGCCGCGTTCGGAATCGGTCAGCCCCGAGTGCAGGATCGCGACGTCGCCGAAGCGCGCCGCGAACCGCCCGACGGTCTGCGGCGTCAACGCGATCTCGGGAACGAGCACGATCGCCGTGCGACCCAGCGCGCGGACGACCTCCAGCGCCTGCAGGTAGACCTCGGTCTTGCCGCTGCCGGTCACGCCGTGCAGCAGGAACGTCTCGTGGACGCGCCGTCGCACGGCGTCGGTGATCGCCGCCACCGCCGCCCGCTGCTCGTCGTTGAGCTCGTGGCGAACGACGCGCTCGACGACCTCCGGAACGAGCGGCGGCGTGTCGTCGACGACCATGACCTTCCGCAGCATCTTGTGCTTGACGAGGGTCTGCCACGGCGAGTCGGTCGTGCCGGTGCGACGCCGGAGTTCGTGCAGCGGCATCGGCCCGGCGTAATCGCGCACCGCGCGCAGCACGCGCGACCGCGGCGCGGCCTTCTCCTCGAGTTCGAGGATCGCGACCTCGGCGACGTCGATCGGGATCGACAACTCGACCGAAGGGATCCGACGCGCGCCGCTGCGTTTCGCGACGCCCGGCAGCATCGCGTCGAGTGCCTCGCCGAGCCCGCAGCCGTAGTCGCCGGCCAACTGCGTCGCGAGCGTCAGCAGCGCTGGCGGCAGGACGAGCGTCGGATCGAGCACCTTGACGACGTCCTTGACCTTCCCGGTCGGAACGTCGCTCGTCGCCGCCACGCCGACGACGACACCAGGCAGCGATCGCCCGCGGAACGGCACGACGACGCGATTGCCGACGGCGACGCGCAGTCCGTCCGGGACGCGGTACGTGAAGGTCCGCGCGATCGGGAGGTTCAGCGCGACGTCGGCGAACGTCGGCGTCGTCGCATCGGCCACGTCGTGCGCACGTTGCGGATCCATCGTGTGCCCGTGGTCACGGACACGCGCACGGGGTCGCACGACACCGCGGACATCCGGCGCCGTACTTCGCGCGGCCGAGTGCCTCGAGGTCGACGCCGTGCAGGCTCGCCAGCGTCGCGAGCCACGCGTAGACGTCGGCGAACTCCTCCTCCAGGTTGTCGCGCTCGCCGCGGCGGATCGCTCGCACCAGTTCGCCGACTTCCTCGACGAACCACAACAGCGTGCCCGGGACACCGCGAGCCGCGTCGCGCTCGAAGTAGACGTCCTCGATCAGCTTCTGGAACGACTGCGTCACAGCGTCACCACCGCTTGACCGTCAGCAGCACGACGTCCTCGCGCAGCCCCTCGGCGCCGGCGTCGGACTCGACCGCCCCGAGCACCATGTTCATGAACGACATCGTGTTCATCGGCGAACGCAGCTTGACGGCGTCGGCGAGGTCGGGGAGCCGCCCGCCGGCCTCGTTGACCTGGACGATCCGGACGCCCTGCGCGAGTGGGATCTTCGTCGAACGCAGTGCCTTCTCGAACACGGAGCCTTCGTCGAGCCCGAGCGCGAGACCTTCGGCCGAGATCGCCTGCAGCTCACCGCGCGAACACAGCCACGTCGGCGCGCGGTAGCCGGCCTGATAGAGCTTCGCCTCGTCGCCGCCGAACTCGATCAACACGGCCTTCGCACAGACACCGCGCGCGAGGTTCTTCTGCAGGACGCGGTTCGTGTGCGCGAGCGCCTTCCGCGCGTTGGCACCCGCCGCCAGCGCGCGGCCGATCTCGTCGCGTGCCATCCGAACGGCGAGCGCCGACGCCGCGCCCTGGCCCTCCGCGCTGACGAGGTACAGCACCGAGCCCTCGCCACCGGCGACGACGTCGTAGTAGTCGAGCCCGCCGCGGCCACCGGCGACGATCGCGCCGTCGACCTCGAACCCTTCGGGCGCCGTCATCGCCTGCGGCACCGTGCGGTCGCGGATCTCGCGCAGTTGCGGATCCGACGCCGCCGCGACGCCGCCGCCCTTCTGCGCCTCGGCTGCCATCGCCGCGAGGTCGGTCGCGAGGTACTGCACGGCGCGCCCGAGCGCACCGGCCTCGTCGTTGCCGGACACACGAACGCGCACTTCCGACGTCCCGCGGCCGAGCTTCGCGACGGCGAGCGCGAGATCGGTCAGGCGCGACGCGAGCTTGCCGGCGTTCATGTAGGTCGCGATCGCGACGCAAGCCGCAGCGACGAGCGCGATCAGTCCGCCGACGAGCCAACCGCGGTCGATGAATTCGTCGCGCTCCGGCGCGACGCCGGCGCCGACGGTCTGCACGACGGCGACGACCAGGACGATCATCGCGAGCAGTGCGACGACGAACGTCACGAGCGCGGCTTGGACCGCCAGCTTGCCGCGCTTCGCGGCTCTCCCCGAACGCGCCATCAGAACTCCACTCCGGTCAGCGACAGCAGGGCGATCAACAGTCCCGCCTGCACCCCCGCTGCGACGTCGTCGAGCATGATCCCAGCCGCACCGGGCAGGTACTCGAGCTGACGCGCCGGCGGCAACTTCAACACGTCGGTCGCGCGGAACACGAAGAACGCGATCCCGTGCACGAGCGCGGTCGGCTCCCCGACGAACCAGCACGCGACGCCGAGCGTCACGAGGTAGCCGACGATCTCGTCGAGGACGAACGGCTTCGGATCCTCGTAGGGGAACGTGCGCGCGACGTAGCCCGACGTGCTGCATCCGAACGCCAGCAGCGCCGCCGCGAGGATCCAGAACCCGGCGATCAACGCCGGACCGTCGAGAAACGCCTGCAGCGCCAACGCGAGCGCGATCCCGCCGAGCGTGCCGAACGTCCCCGACGCGACCGGCGCATAGCCGAGCCCTCCGCCGGTGATCAGGAACTGCCGCAGCCGATCGGCGGTCGTCATGACTTGAACAAGTGCTTCCGCGCCTTCCAGACGTAGGTGAACCCGGATGCGATCGTCAGCACGAGCGACACCCAGACGCCGATGCGCGCGACGTCGTGCCAGACGTTCCATCCAGCGATCAGTGCCAGCAACGCCGCCGCGGTGACGCTCTGCACGACCATTTTCAGCTTTCCGAGCGCATCGGCCGGGAACTGCTCGCCGGCCGCTTCGACGAGCCCGCGCACCGCCGTGACGAGGAACTCGCGCGTGATGACGAGGACGACGACCCACGCCGGCAGCAGCGCCGCTGCACGATCGAACTGCAGCAACGTGACGAACGTCCCGCAGACGAGCACTTTGTCGACGAGCGGGTCGGCGACGCGACCGAACGCCGTGACCTGTCCGAGCGTCCGCGCGAGGTAGCCGTCGACGAAGTCGGTCACGGCGGCGAACACGAACGCCCACAACGCGAACCACGCGAGCGTGCCTTCGGTCGGACCGCTGCGCGGGACACCCTCGAGGCACGCGAAACACGCGGCAGTCACGACCAGCCGGAACAGCGTGATCGTGTTCGGGACGTTCATCGGCAGCCTCGCGCGCGGGCGGAGGCGCCGAACTCAACCGCCGCTGCTCCGCTCGTCGGCTTCGACATGGGCCAGGAGATCGTAGTCCGCGACTCCGACGATCCGAGCACGGATCATGTCGCCGGAGCGGAGTTCCGCGCCGTCCTTCGGCTCGGGCAATGCGACGACACAGTCGATCTCCGGTGCATCGGCGTGCGTTCGACCGACGAATCCGACGCCCGACGGGTCACGTCCGTCGACGAGCACCGGCACGACGGTGCCGACGAGCGACGCGTTGCGCGCATCGACGATCGGCTTCTGCATGGCCATCAACGTCGCTCGGCGCTGTTCGGCGACCTCCGGATCGACAGCGCCTTCGAGGTCGTGCGCGGGCGTTCCCTCCTCTGGCGAATACGTGAACACGCCGAGCCGTTCGAAGCGGTACTCGTCGACGAGGCGGCACAACGCCTCGAAGTCCGCCTCCGTCTCGCCCGGGAAGCCGACGATCAACGTCGTCCGCACGGCGATCCCGGGGACCTCGTCACGCAACCGATCGAGGATCCCGCGCACCTGCTCGGACGACACGCCGCGGCGCATCGCGCGCAGCATCGGACCGGACACGTGCTGAATCGGGATGTCGAGATACTTGACGAGTCGCGGGTGCTCGCGCATCAGCCGCGTCAGTTCGGGGCCGACCGTGTGCGGGTACGCGTACATCAACCGCAGCCACTCGATGCCGTCGACGTCGGCAAGCTGGGCCAGCAGTTCGGCGATCTTGCGCTTGCGGAACAGGTCGAGTCCGTAGGCGGTCGTGTCCTCGGCGACGACGACGATCTCCTTGACGCCCTGCGCAGCGAGATTGCGCGTCTCCTCGACCAGCACGTCCATCGGCTTGCTGCGGTTGCGGCCGCGCATCGACGGGATCGCGCAGAACGAGCACGTGTGGTCGCAGCCCTCCGAGATGCGGAGGTAGCTGTAGCTCTTCGGCGTCAGCAGAACGCGATTCGTGTCGGTTCGCGCCGTCTTCGGCTTGCCGCCGTCGATCGTCGCCGTGAACCGCCGCGTCGTGCCGTTGACGATCTTGCGAACGATTCCCGGAACGCCGCTGTAGTCGGAGATCCCGAGCACGGCGTCGAGTTCGGGCATCGCCTCCGACAGTTCGGAACCGTTGCGCTGTGCGAGACAGCCGACGGCGATGACGCCCTTCAGTTTGCCTTCGTCCTTCAGCCGCGCGACCGACAGCAGCGTGTCGATCGACTCCTGCTTCGCCGCCTCGATGAACCCGCACGTGTTGACGACGACGACGTCGGCGTCCTCGGGATCCTCGGCGATCAGCAGTCCCTCCTCGACCGCATGGCCGAGGAGGACTTCGGAGTCGACCAGGTTGCGAGCGCAACCGAGGCTGACGACGGAGACGCGGATCGCTTCGTTCACCGCGGCTTCGCCGCGACGACCCAGACGCGCACGGTCGTCTGCAAGTCGGCGTGCAGGTGCAAGGGCACCGTGTAGTCACCGATCTCGCGGATCGGGGCTTCGAGGCGCACCGCGCGATCGTCGACCTGGTAGCCCTTCTCACGAAGCGCGGCGGCGATCTGCGAGGCGCCGACCGAGCCGAACAGGTGGTTCTGCTCGTTCGCCTTGCTCTCGATCGTCACCGAGACGTCCTTCATCTTCGCGACCATGTCGCGCATCGCCTGCACACGTTCCGCTTCCTCGGCGGCGATGCGCGAGCGCTCGCGTTCGAGGACGGCGAGGTTCGCCTTCGTCACGTGGATCGCGAGCCCCATCGGCAACAGGTAGTTGCGGGCGTAGCCGGCCTTGACCTTCACGACCTCGCCGACGCGGCCGAGGTGCTCGATCGTCTGCTTGAGTAGGAGTTCCATCGATCACCCTCTGCCGACGAACGGCATCAAAGCCATGAACCGTGCACGCTTGATCGCGAGTGCGAGCTTGCGTTGGTTCTGCCCGGAGAAGCCGGTGCGCTTGCGGCCCATGATCTTGCCTTGCGGCGAGACGAACCGAGCCAGGTAGGCGAGGTTCTTGAACTCGAGGGGTTCCTCGGGCTCCACGACCTTGCGGCCGCGCCCACCGAAACGCGGGAACTTGCCGCCGCGACGCGGGCCGCGCGGTCCGCCACCCGATTCCATCATTCCATCGGAACTCATGACTTCGACTCCTCGGTTGCGGGTTCGGCCTCGGACGACTCCTCGGTCGGAGCCGCTTCGGCGCTCTCTCCACCAGCGGCGGCGATCGCCTGCGCGGGGGCTTCCTCCTCACGGAGCTGCGACACGTCGAACTCGGCTTCCGGCTCGTGCGCCGAATCCGGGATCGCTTCGCACGTCAGGATCATGTGACGCAACACGGAGTCGGCGAGGTCGAGCTCGCGGGTGATCGCGTTCACGGCCGACGTCGGGCCGTTGAAGTAGACGAGCAGGTAGGTGCCGCGACTCTGGTGTCGAATCGGGTACGCGAGCTTGCGCTCCGACCAGAGCTTGCTGCTCTCGATCTTCACGCCGTGCTTCGTCAGCATCGACGCGACCTTCTCCTTGGTGGGCTCCCAGCCCTTCTTCACCTCCCGGTTGTCCAGGAGGAGCATGCATTCGTAGTTTCGGTTCACGGTCTCACACGCTTTCGGGGCCGCCACCTGCACGGTGGCAGCGTTCCATCAGGGACGCGATCGAACTGCCGGACAACCATGCGACCACCGCATCGGCCGACAGCTCGAGGACAGGACCCAGAACCTCCCGTTCCTTCGGGAGAAAGCGCGTCAGGACATGGTCGACAACGGCTTCGCGTTGCGAAGCGCCGTCGCCAGGTCCACCGATACCGAGACGGAGACGGGGATACTCCTGCGTACCAAGGGCCTGTTCGATCGACTTGAGGCCGTTGTGTCCGCCCGAGCTCCCCGACGGCCGGATGCGGATCCGGCCCAGCGGTAGGTTCAGGTCATCGACGATGACAAAGAGCGATTCCGGCGGCAGCGCGAAGGCCCGCAGCAGCGGACCGGCGACGTCGCCGGAGAGATTGACGTAAGTCAGCGGCTCGACGAGCAGGAACGGCTCGTCGACTCCGGCGACCGGCAGAACACCCTCCGCGACCCGTGCCTTGACCTTGCCGCCGAAGCGTTTGACCCCGTCTTGGGACTCACGCTGCAGACGCTCGAACCGAAGTCCGAGTCGTTCGGCGACCCGATCGAGCACCATGAATCCGGCGTTGTGCCGGGTGCCGTCGTACTCGGGTCCGGGGTTGCCGATGCCGAGGACGACGCGCTTCACGGTTCTGGTCGAGAAGGGGCGAGGAGGATAGCGGCGCGATGCAACGCTGCAAGTCGCGTCGCACCTCGGTCACGCCGCGACTCGGGTCACTTCTTGTCCTTCTCGGGGGCTGGCGCCGCGGCGGCGGGAGCCGCTGCCTCGCCTTCCACGGCCGCCGGCGCTGCCGGCGCCTCGACCTGCAGGACGACGTGCGCGACGACGGCCTCGGGGTCGACGTCGAGTTCGACGCCCTTCGGAAGCACGACGTCCTTCGCGTGGATGCTCATGCCGACGTCGAGGTCGGCGACGTTGATCTCGATCGACTCCGGAATCGCCGTCGGCAGACAGGTGATCTGCAAGTCCGACATGTCGTGGACGAGACGCCCACCCTTCGCGAGTCCAACCGGGTGGCCGAGCCACGTCAGTTCGACTTCGAGGTGAACGGGCTTCGTCAGGTCGATGCGCAGGAAGTCGATGTGCACGACCCGATCCGACGTCGGCTCCTGCTGCACCGAGTGCATCAGCACCGACTCGGACTTCCCGTCGAACTTCGCGTGGAACACCTTGTGGTGCTTCCGCATGTGTTGCTCGATCTCGTGCTCGGCAACCTGAAGGTGGACGGGCTCGGTGCTGCCACCGTAGACGACCACGGGGACCAACCCCTCGGCGCGGAGACTCGCGAGGCGGTGACGGCCGAGGCGGTCGCGCAGCTCGGCGTTCAGGGTGACGACTTCCATGTTTCAGTTCTCGTGACGGACGTTTCGGGATCGGGAATGCGGATTACTTGTCCTGGCCGCGCTGTGGGCCGTCGAACAGGATGCTGACGCTCTCGCTGCGGTGGATCCGATCGATCGCGCGGGCGAGCAGTGGCGCGATCGAGGCGACGACGAGGCGATCGGGACGCCTGCCGATCAGCGGGATCGTGTCGGAGAACAGGATGCTCTCGACCGGTGCGGCATTGAGC
>JAEYTU010000553.1 GCA_023433825.1 Planctomycetota bacterium | reverse complement strand
GGCAGCGCCAGCGTCGGCCCCACCCCCGTGAACGGCGCACACACCGCGCCGAAGTTCGCCTGCACCGCCGCATCGACGACGTCGAACGCGACCCCGGCGACCGGCAGCGGCCCCGCGATCGGCGTCGCTGTCGGCGGCGCGCCGAACACCGGCACCCGCGTGACGAACCGATGCCGCCCATCGCCGAGCACGACGACGTCGAGCGACGTCGCGCCCGACGCCACGACCGCCGCCACCGCGCCACCGGCCGGCAGCGCCGGCGTGACCGCCAGCGTCCGCAGCGTCGACAGGAACTCGAACAGATGCACACGCCCGAGGTCGTCGGTCAGCACTTGCCGAATCGCACCGGTCGGCAGATCGGCGATGCCGGTGATTCGCGCGCCGGCCAGTCCCGGGATCGGCGTCGCCGAGATCAGGAACGAACGCGCAGGAACGTCGAGCGCGCTGACGGTCGGCGCCTGCCCCGGCGGACACTGCGCGATCCACAGGTACGCCGACAACGGCGGCGCCCACGCGGCGGTCGCGTGCGGCGTCGCGAGCAACGGTGCCGCGGCGCCGCCGTTGCGCGGGAACTGCAGCAATTCCCCCGTCGGTCCGCCGGTCAGCACCAACAGGTCGCCACCGACGAACACTTCGATCGCGACGACACTCCCCTGCACCGTCCCGAGCACGCGCTCGAACCCGCTGACCGGATCGACGCGCGTCAGCGTCGACCCTGCGCCGCTCGCGACCGCGACGACGACGTTCCGCGCGATCGGGTCGTAGACGCACGCGAGCGGCGGCGCATTCGCCGTCGAGAACGTCGGCAACGGCACCACGGCGCCGCTGCCCGGATCAACGCTGACCAGCGCCGACCCGCCGGTCGGCGTCGCACCCAAGACGACGAAGTGCCCGCTCGGGAGTTGCGCGGACGCGGTCGCGGCGACGAACGACGCGACCAGGAACGACGCGACGAGGATGGATCGCATGGCGAGCGGCGTACCCCGCGCCCCCCCGCCCGTCACGGGGGTCCGGTCAAACGCCGCTGACGGCTTGGCGATACAGCCGCTCGGCCGCCGCGTAGCTCGTCGACCCGACGCCGAGGTCGCGCAGTCGTCCGTCGCGCAGTCCGTAGATCCAACCGTGCACCGACAACGCCTGCCCGCGCGCCCACGCGTCCTGCACGACCGTCGTCGCGCAGACGTTGCGGACCTGCTCGACGACGTTCAGTTCGCACAGCCGCTCGAACCGGCGAATCGGGTCGGCGATCGCGTGCAGGTGGTCGCGATGCAGTTCGAGAACGTCGCGCACGTGGCGCAGCCAGTTGTCGCACAGTCCGTGTCGCTCGTCGCGAAGCACCGCGTTGACGCCGCCGCAGCCGTAGTGACCGCAGACGATCACATGCTCGACCTTCAAGACGTCGATCCCGAACTGCAGCACCGACAGACAATTCAAGTCGGCGTGGACGACGACGTTCGCGACGTTGCGGTGGACGAAGATCTCGCCAGGCAGCAACCCGACGATCTGATTCGCCGGGACGCGACTGTCGGAACAGCCGACCCACAAGAACTTCGGCGACTGCTGGCGCGACAGGCGCGAGAAGTAGTCCGGCTCGGCGGCAACCGTGCGCTCGGCCCAAGCCCGATTCTTGTCGAGCAGTTCTGGCAACACCGCGCGAT
Source organism: Planctomycetota bacterium (assembly GCA_023433825.1). Classification (GTDB taxonomy): domain Bacteria; phylum Planctomycetota; class UBA1135; order UBA1135; family UBA2386; genus JAEYTU01. Next base: position 3,190 of record JAEYTU010000553.1, on the reverse strand, counting down.
CTTCCATGGATCCGTCGTGGTTCATCCGTCGAGCCTCGCAGCAAGGAACGGGACGACCTGATCGATGTGCAGCCGTTGCTGCGTCGCCGTGTCGCGGTCGCGGACGGTCACGGTTTGGTCGGTCAGCGTGTCGCCGTCGATCGTGAAGCAGAACGGGCACCCGGCCTCGTCCATCCGTGCATAGCGCTTGCCGATCGTCTGCTTCGCGTCGGTCTCGACGGCACCGCCGAGCCGCGCGAATCGTCGCGCGAGATCGCCGTGCAGCTTGGCCGCGATCTCCGGCATCCCGTCCTTGTTGACGAGCGGAAACACGGCGGCCTTGATCGGCGCGATCCGCGGGTGAAAGCGCATGACGACGCCGCTCGGTCGGCTCGGGTCCGGCGTGAACGCCTCGCACAGCACGGCGAGCACGCCGCGATCGAGCCCGGCCGACGGCTCGATGACGTGCGGCAGGTACCGCTCGCCCTTCGGCTGACCATTGGCGGCGAGTTCGCCCCGTTCGTTGTCGAAGTAGTCGAGCTTCTGACCGCTGTGCTGCTGGTGTTGCCGCAGGTCGAAGTCGGACCGATGCGCGATCCCCTCCAACTCGCCGAAACCCGGAGCGGTGAACGGAAACCGATACTCGATGTCGCTCGTGCCGGCGCCGCTCTTCGCGTAGTGCGCCAACTCGTCGCGGTCGTGCTCGCGCAGCCGCAGGTTCTCGCCCTTCAAGCCGATGTCCTGCCACCACGCCATCCGCGTGTCGCGCCAGAACGCGTACCAGTCGCGCGCGGCGTCCGGGTGGCAGAAGAACTCGATCTCCATCTGCTCGAACTCGCGACTGCGGAACGTGAAGTTGCGCGGCGTGACCTCGTTGCGGAACGCCTTGCCGGTCTGCGCGATGCCGAACGGGACCTTGACGCGCGTCGTGTCGACGACGTTGCGGAACTGCACGAAGATCCCCTGCGCCGTCTCCGGTCGCAGATACGTCAGCGCGCTGTCGTCCCGCACGGCGCCGGTGTAGGTCTCGAACATCAGGTTGAACTGGCGCGGTTCGGTCAGCGTGCCCGGCGCCTTCGCGTGCGGGCCGACGACGCGGGCGTGATCGGCGACGGCGAGCGACGCGAACGGCAGCGACTCGACCTCCTCCGGTGCGACGGCGCGCTTCAGGTACTTGCCGAGCCGCTTGCCGGCCTCGGCGCGCTGTTCCTCGTCGTTCTCGACGAATGCGTAGAGCTGGCCGCCGGCGTCGGCGCCGCGCAACCGCAGCACGAACAAGTGATCGGCGCGATACCGACTCTTGCTCTCGCGGCAGTCGACCATCGGATCGCTGAACCCGCCGACGTGGCCGCTCGCAACCCAGACCTTCGGGTTCTGGATGATGCAGGTGTCGAGCGGAACGATCCGGACCTCGTTGCCGTCGGGTCCCGTTCGCCCGCCGCACGGCAGCAGGACGACGTCGTGCCACCACGCGTCGCGCAGGTTCTTCTTCAACTGCGCGCCGAGTGGCCCGTAGTCCCAGAACCCGTTGATCCCGCCGTAGATCTCGCTCGCTTGGTAGACGAATCCGCGGCGCTTGGCGAGCGCCATCAGTTCGGTCATCGACTTCGTCGGGGTCTCGCTCATTTCGGGGCGCGAAGCCTACGGACGGTGCCGTAGGTGACCAACTGGCTTTTGCGTGTCGACAGCGACGCGAATGACGCGGCTACAGTGCGCGCCCGTTTCGCGCCGCGTTCGAACGAAGCCACGATGCAACGAACTCTCGTCCCGCTCCTCCTCGTCCTGATGGTCGCCGCGATCGTCTGGATGGTCGCCTTCGGCAATCGCGACGACGTCGGCTCGGATCCGTCGCAGAGAGCGGCGGAACGCGAGATCCCGGCCGTCGTCGACCCGACGACAACGCTCGGCGACGGTCGCGCGCCGGATGCCGGCACCCGCGACGCGGCGCGCGTCGCCGTCGACGTCGACGCGAGCGCGGCAGCCGCCGCCGGCGCGAAGTCGGAGCCGACGACGATGGTGACCGGTCGCGTCGTCGACGAGAGCGGCCGCCCGATCGGCGGCGCGCGTGTGCTGTGCGGACCGGGGAACGCGTTCTTCACGGACCCGACGGGGATGGATTTCGCCGACTTCGCGACGGCACTCGAGACGACCGAGACGGAGGACGGCGCGCCGACGAATCCGATGGACGCCCTCCGCATCGGTCTCGCGCAGTCGGTCGAAGCGACGACGGGCAGCGACGGGCGCTTCGAGATCACGCCGACGGTGCGCACGCGCAACCTCGGGTTCCGCGTGCTGGTCCCCGGCCACGCTCCGCACGACCGAACGCTTCCGCGGCCGAGTGCGTCACCCGGCGACGTCGGCGACTTCGTCGTCAAGGTCGGTGCCGTCGTCCGCGGCCGCGTCGTCGATCGCAGCGGTGCGCCGGTCGCCAACGCGCGCGTCGACGTCCCGCACGCGCTCGAGGCGGCGATGGCCGGTTCGACGACGATCGAGGACCCGACCACGGTTGCGATCCAGTCACCGCGCTACGGACTCGCCGCAGCGACCGACGCCGATGGACGGTTCGCGTTGCTGCACGTGATTCCCGGCGAAGTGCGATTCCGCGTCCGCCACGACGACCACCCGACGCACACGAGCGAGGCGCGCACGGTCACGGCCGGAAAGCCCGTCGACGACGTCGTCCTCGTCGTCGAATCCGGTGCCGTGATCCGTGGGCGCGTCGTCGGTGCACCGGCCGAAGTCACGAAACTGAAGGTCGTCGCGATGTCTCGCACCCCGGCCGCGACGGAGGAGAACCCGCTGACGGTGATGTTCGGCGGTGATCCGGGCGAGATGTTCGCCGATCTCGGGCTCGGCATCGGCGAGCGCACGGCGACCGTCGACGCGCAGCGCGGCTTCGTGCTGCGCGGATTGCACGCCGGACGCAACTACCGCATCTGGCTCGCGCTCGACAACGACGGCATCGCCGGAAGCGCGAAGTGCTCGGAGCGGATCGAGGTCGCCGCCGGTACGACGGGGGTCGAGCTGCGCTACGACCCGGGTTTCCAGGTCACGTTCCGGGCCGTCGACGGGTCGTCGAAGCAGGCGATCGAAAAGCTGTGGGTCCGAGTGCGAATGCGCGACGACGGTGCGAGGACGTTCTTCGACACGGCGTCGCTGTTCCAAGCGAGATCGACGACCGCGCATCACTACGCAGACGGTCGTGTCGTCG
>JAEYTU010000543.1 GCA_023433825.1 Planctomycetota bacterium | reverse complement strand
CGTCTCGGCCGTGCAGAGCGAGATCTTCAATCGCGTCCTCGCCGCGCGCCTCGACGCGATGGACACGCTGATGCCCGGCGACGTCGCGTTCCTGCATCGCAACGGCGCGTGCTTCATCGTCGAGGACCTCGCGACCGAGCAACCGCGCTGCGCCGCGTTCGAGCTCTCCCCGACCGGTCCGCTGCACGGCCCGAAGACGCTGCGCCCGACCGGGCCGGCGGCCGAACTCGAGGACGCGGCACTCGCGTCGATCGGGCTGACCGTCGAGCACTTCGGCCGGATGCCGCGCGGCACACACGAAGGCGCACGACGTCCGCTTCGCGTCCGCGTCGAAGCCCCGGACGTCGCCGTCGAGCCGGACGGCATCCGCGTCGCATTCACGCTCGATCGCGGCTCGTATGCGACGACGGTGCTGCGCGAGGTCATGCTCGAAGCGCCGTGGCCGGGTGAGGAGGGTGGCGCCGGATCCGAACTGGCATCGGACGACTCGTCCGTCGACGACTGACGTTCGCCATCAGCGCGGCGACCGCGCCTTCAGACCAACTCTCGAACGCGTTCCGACAGCCCTTCGTCGAGTACCAGCAGCACCCGGTCGCCGACGACGAGGCGAGTCCGCCCGTCCGGTACGAGGAATCGTCCGTCGCGCTCGATGGTCATGACGAGGGCACCCTTGCCGAGTCCGAGTTCGCTCAACGCCTTGCCGTTCGACGGCGAGCCGGTGTCGATGACGACTTCGACCACGCGAGCGCCGTTCCGCGGCCGAAACTCGCCGCGTCGCATGTCGAGGGCGACGGTCTGCGCCTCGATCTGGCTGACGCCATAGCGGAGCAACGTGCTGCGCGACATTTCGATTGCCAATTCGAGTTCCGCGGAGACACCTTCGACGGCGCCAAGCGCTGCCAGGTCGACGCGTTCCGCCGGACTCTGTGCACGGGCGACGACCTGCACCGCCGGTGCCAGACGTCTCGCGAGATCGACGATCAGATGCGTCGCGAGCGGGTCGGGCACCGTGACCAGCAACAGTCGGGCATTCGCGATCGCGGTTCGTTCGAGGACGAACTCGTTCGCCGCGTCGCCGTGGATCGACAGGATCCCGAGCTTCCGCAGCCCGCTGACGGTGGTGCGATCCTGTTCGACGACGACGAAGGGGATGCCGCGCTCTCTCAGCATCTTGCCGATGACGCTTCCCGTGCGGCCGTAACCGCACAGGACGACGTGATCGCGCAGTCGGTCGTCGATCTCCTGTGATTGGGTCACGCGAGCCAGCGACCCGGCGCGGTCGGCGATCCACCGGTTGAGGCGCGGCGACGAGCGCAGCAATCGATCGACCGGATCGATCAGCCACAGGCAGAGTGGGTTCAGCGCGATCGTCAGCAGCGCGGCGGCGACGATCGCTTGGTACGCATCGGCGGGCATCATCCCCAGCGACCTGCCAAGTCCGCCGAGGATGAACGAGAACTCGCCGATCTGCGCGAGACTCGCGCCGACGGTGACGCCAGTGCGGATCGGGTACCCGACGGCGAGCGAGATCAGCAGCGCGGCGGCCGGCTTCGCGACGACGACGATCGCGACGGTCGCGAGGACGAGCATCGGACGGTCGATCAGAAACGCCGGCTCGAACAACATTCCGACCGAGACGAAGAAGAGGACCGCGAACGCGTCGCGCAATGGGAGGGCGTCAGCGGCCGCCTGATGACTCAACTCCGAGCGCCCGACGACCATCCCGCCGAGGAACGCGCCGAGCGCCATCGACACGGAGAACAGGACCGCCGAGCCGTATGCGACGCCGAGCGCGATTCCGAGCACGGCCAGCGTGAACAGTTCCTTCGACTGCGCCTTCGCGATCTGGCGCAGGAACCACGGCACGACGCGGGTGCCGATCGCGTACAGGACCGCGAGCCCGGCGACCTTCGCCAGCGTCGAGGCGACCATCGCGACGAAGCCCGACGTGCTGTCCGCAGACGTCGCCGCATCGACCGCGAAGGCCGGCAGCGCGACGAGGATCAGCACCGTGAACAAGTCCTCGACGATCAGCCAGCCGACCGCGACGTGACCGTGCAGCGAGTGCAATTGCTTGATGTCTGTCAGACCGCGAATCAGCACGACGGTGCTCGCGACGGACAGCGCGAGCCCGAACACGATGCCGGCCGTCCAAGTCCAGCCACACGCGACACCGAGAAGCGCGCCGAACACGGTTGCGGCAAGGCTTTGAAAGACCGCTCCCGGGACGGCGATCCGGCGAACCGCGAGAAGATCGTCGAGTGAGAAATGCAGGCCGACGCCGAACATCAGCAGAGAGATCCCGATCTCGGACAACTGCTCGGTCAGCCGTTGGTCGGCGACGAACCCAGGGGTCTGGGGGCCGACCAGGATCCCCGCAAGCATGTAGCCGACGATCGGCGACAACTTCGCCTTGCGAGCGAGGAATCCGAACACCATCGCTGCGGAGAGACTCACCGCGATCGTCGCGATCAACTCGGTGTGGGTCAGTGAGGCGAGCATCGGCGCACGGTAGGCAGACCGATCGGATGACCAAGCACAATGTTCGTGCGTGGGCACGCGGCGACTGTCACTGCGATCGCCGACGCACACGGCGAGCTATCCTCCCGCGCTCCCCCGTCGGTTGACCTCTCGGAGTCGAAATGGACCCGCTCGCTCGCACACGCCGTCTTCGCCGTTCGTTCGCGATGTCCGGCCTCGCCGCATTCGCCGCACTCGCCGCTCCCCTCACCGCGCAAGCCGTGCGCGCACTGCCGCGCAGCGCGACCGACGCCTACGCCGGATCGACGGCGTTCGCGATTCCACCGACGGCGTTCCACGCGCAGTACTGGTT
>JAEYTU010000520.1 GCA_023433825.1 Planctomycetota bacterium | reverse complement strand
TGGAACGGGGAGCACGGGGGGGCTCGGCGCGGGCCGCGCCGGCGCCGAGCGACCGTGGCTGCTCGGCGTCCTGCTCGTCAGTTCGCTGCTGAGCGCCGCGTATCTCGTCCCGATCGCCGTGCGCGCGTTCGCCGGCGGACATGCGAAGGCGGACGAAGGGCAACATGCGCACGACGCGCACGACACGCACGACACGCACGCGCCGACCGAGGCGCCGATCGCCTGTCGGATCGCGATCGGGCTGACGGCCGCGATGTGCGTCGCCGCGTTCTTCCTGCTCGACCCGCTGCAGCGAATGCTCGCATCGGTGGTGGTTCGATGACGGCACCGCACGACACCGGGCCCGACGCACATCACGCGCCGAAGTCGCGCCGCGGCGGTCGCGCGTTCGCGATCTTCCTGGCCGTCTGCGTCGCGCTGCTGCTCGCCGACCTGCTCTATCACCGCCACGTCGTCCACCCGATCGAAGGGTGGTTCGGCTTCTACGGCGTCTACGGCTTCGTCGCCTGCGTCGCGCTCGTGCTGGCTGCGCGCGCGATGCGGCGTGTCCTGATGCGCGACGAGGACTACTACGATGGCGTTTGAGTTGCCGCCGTACGTGCCGATGCTCGTCGCGGCGGCGCTCGTGCCGTTCGTGCCGCGGCGCGTCCGCGACGTGCTGATGCTGCTCGCGCCGGCGGCGTCGTTCGCGGCGCTGATGGCTTGGCCGGGCGTCGTCTCGGGTGCCGCTGCGGTCCACGCGATCACGCTCGGCGGCATCCCGTTGACGACCTGCGCGATCACCGGGATCGGCGCCGTGTTCGCTGGCTTGTTCTGCGTCGCGGCGTTCCTCGCGGCGCTGTACTCGCTGCACGTCGAAGACCGGACGCAGCCGGCGACGGCGCTCGTCTACGCGGCGTCGGCCGTCGGCGCCGTCGTCGCCGGCGACCTCGTCACGATGTTCGTCTGGGTCGAGGCGATGGCCGTCGCGTCGGTGTTCCAGATCTGGGCGCGCGGCGGCGAACGTGCCCTCCGCGCCGGGTGGCGCTACCTGCTGTGGCAGCTCGCATCGGGCCTCTTGCTGCTCGCCGGCGCGCTGGTCCGTTTCGACGCGACCGGTTCGGCCGCGATCGTGCCGATCGGGCCCGAGGACCCGGGGTTCGTGCTGCTGCTGCTGGCGTTCGGGATCAAAGCCGCGTTCCCGTTCGCGCACGTCTGGCTGACCGACGCGTATCCCGAGGCGACGCCGACCGGGACCGTCTGGCTGTCGGCGTTCACGACGAAGGTCGGCGTCTACGCGCTCGCGTGCCAGTTCGCCGGCGTCGAGGCGTTGGTCTGGATCGGCGGCGCGATGGCGTGCTTCCCGATCTTCTACGCCGTCATCGAGAACGACCTCCGCCGGGTGCTCGCCTACAGCCTCGTCAACCAGGTCGGGTTCATGGTCTGCGGGATCGGGATCGGCAGCGAACTCGGTCTGGCCGGCGCCGTCGCGCATGCCTGCAACGACGTCGTCTTCAAGGGGCTGCTGTTCATGACGATGGGGGCGGTCCTGCACCAGACCGGTCGCATCGGCGGCAACGAACTCGGCGGTCTCTGGCGAACGATGCCGCGCACGACGGCGTTCTGCCTGGTCGGCGCGGCGTCGATCTCGGCGTTCCCACTGTTCTCGGGGTTCGTCAGCAAGGCGATGGTCATGACCGCGGCGCTGAACGCCGACTACGACGTGCTGTGGCTGTTGCTGCTGTTCGCGTCGGCCGGCGTCTTCCATCACGCCGGCATCAAGATCCCGTTCTTCGCGTTCTTCGCGCACGACTCGGGACTCCGCCCGGCCGAACCGCCGCGGAACATGCAACTCGCGATGGCGCTCGCCGCGACGCTGTGCATCGTCGTCGGGTGCGTCCCGACGCTGCTGTACCGCGTGCTGCCGTGGCAGGTCGGCTACGAGCCGTACGACGTCACCCACGTCGTCACGCAGTTGCAGCTGCTGTTCTGGTCCGCGATGGCGTTCGCATGGCTGCAACGGACCGGGCTGTACCCGCCGGAACTCCCGTCGACGAACTTGGACGCCGACTGGGTGTTCCGTCGCGGCGGCCCGCGCGCGCTGGCGCGGCTCGGCGGGGCGATCGCGTCGCGGACCGATGCCGCCGATGCACGCCTCGCGCGGCTCGGCGATCGCATCTGGCGCGGGATGCTGCGTGCGCACGGTCCGCGCGGCGTCCTCGCGCGCACGTGGCCGACCGAGTCGAGCATGCTCTGGATGGCCGTCCTGCTCGGCGTCCTGCTGATCCTCTACTACCGCTGACTCCCCCTGTCCGCGGCCCGACGGCCCGCTATCCTCCCGCGCCGTCGCGCCCGAGGAAGGGGGCGGCTGTCACGAAGGAAGCCCACGCCGGAAGCACGATCAGCGACGGGGCGTACTCGCTTCGGAACCGACGCGAGCCGCGACCGTTGGAGGCCGCAATGACCCATCGACTCTTCGTCGCGACGTTCGTCGCGTTCGCTCTCGCCACCACGGCCCTGGCCCAGGGTGGCACGTTCCTCTACCAGAACGCGAAGCACGGCTTCCGACTGCGAGTGCCGCGGATGCTGAAGGAGGCGCCGCTCGATCCGCAGGAGGAACAGATCCTCGCGAAGTTCACGGCCAACGTGGAGTCGCCGGACCCGTTCCTGAAGGGGGAGATCCTCGAGCTGAACCTGCTCGTCTTCCGGATCGGCAAGGCGAAGGGCCCGGCGACCGGTGACGACGCGGCGAAGAAGGCCGAGGAGGAACGCGCGCGGTCGATGGGGGAGCAGTCGAAGGAGTTCCTGAACGGCGCGACCGACTTCCCGACGTTCCTGAAGCGGCGCGAGATCCGCAGCGACTTCGTCAGCAAGAACGCGTGGACGAAGCCGGTCAAGAGCAAGGACGGCGGCGAGTACAAGCTCGTCGAGCTGCACGGCGACTATCACAACCACCGTCGCGGGCAGTCGCGCAACTACGTCCTGCTGCGCGGATTCCTGCTCGAGAACGCGACCGAGATCTACGGGCTCTATGCGTACGGCTGGGGCCTGCAGGCGTTCGAGACGCGGATCGACGAGGCCGTGCGTTCGTTCGAACGCGTGACGATCGACCCGAACGCGAAGCCGGTCGACGAAGACGATCCATACGCCGACAGCACGCTGCGCGACCTCGAACGCCGCCGGATGGTGCGCTCGCAGTTGGTCAAGGGCTGGAGCGCGCACGACTCCGAGAACTTCATCCTCGTGACGAACATCACGAGCAAGAAGACGATCGAGGAGATGCTGGCCGACCTCGAGATCATGCGGGTCGAGTACACGAAGCACTTCCCGCCGCTCGGTCCGATGGAAGCGGTCTCGACGGTGCGCGTCTGCGCGAGCTACGACGATTACCTCGGCTACGGCGCGCCGGACGGCACCGGTGGGTACTGGGCGCCGCTGAAGGAGGAGCTCGTGCTGTTCGAGCCGGGCAAGCGGATCCCGAAGCAGCGCGAGTGGGTCAAGGAGGTCGACACGAACATGGTCCTCTACCACGAGGCCATGCATCAGTACCTGCACTACGCGAACGGGATGGTGCCGCCGGCGTCGTGGTTCAACGAGGGCTACGGCGAGTACTTCGGCGGCGCGAAGGTCGATCGCGTGAAGGGCGAGATCCGACGGATCGAGAAGAACGCGTTCCGGATGAAGTGGGTCAAGCTGATGCAGAAGCAGAAGGCGTGGCCCGACCTTCGAATGATCTTTCTGATGCCGCAGCACGAGTTCTACGGCGTCAGCGTGATGAACAACTACGCGATGGGTTGGTCGATCTGCTGGTTCCTCGAGCAGGAACGCGAGAAGAAGACCGGCCGCAACGAGGACTGGGCGGCGATCCCCGAGAACTACCTGCGCCACCTGCGCGCGGCGGCAGACAAGTACCGCGAGCGGATGCCCGACAACGCGCCGAAGGACTGGATGCTCGGCTTCGCCGACGAGATCCAGAAGGAGGCGTTCGAGAAGACGTTCGCGAAGATCGACATCCTGCAACTCGAGAAGGCGTGGATCGCCGCGATGGCGAAGTACTGACGACCGACCCCGTCACCGCCCGCGCGTGACGGTGTCGACCGCGAGCCGTCGCAGCTTGCGCCCGAGGGCTGCGAGCGCGTCGGTGCGGCGGTCGCGCAGCGCGAGTGCCGCGCGGTCCTTCTTGAAGCTCGCGTCGAGATCGTCGATCCAACGATCGCGATCGGTGATCCGTCCGATCGCCGCCGTGAACGCGGCGAGGTCGTCGCCGTTCGTCGCGAACAAGTAGTGGAAGCGCGGGACGAGCGGCGCGTAGGTCGGATCGAGCTTCGGCGTCGCGTGGACGAGGGACGCCGCCGCGGCTTCGCGCAGCGTTCGATAGGTGCGGTGCGCGGTCGCACGCTCCTTGATCTTCACGTAGAGCGCCGTGCGCTTCGCGTCGGCAGGGATCGGCGACCGGAACGAGCGATCGCCGAGCAGCGTGACGGCGAACGGGATCGCGTCGACGTCGGGGACGTCGACCTGCAGTGCCGTCGACCACGCGTCGTACAGCGACAACCCGTCGTAGGCCCGCGCGTCGAGATCGGCGTAGACGTGCCCGAAGTAGGCCGCCGCCTGTCGCTCGCGCGGATCGGCGTCGAGCGCCGCGAGAACGCGCGCGACGACGATGTCGGCGCCGGGCGGATAGCCGCGCAGCAGATCGTCGAACAGTGCGTCGAACCCCGGCGCGTCGTCGACGCGGACGATGCGGCCGGTGTGCCATTCGTAGACGACTCGCTTCGCGAGGTCCGGCAGGAACTCGGTGCCGCGCAACTTGTCGCGGAACGGCCGCTGCGCCGGGTCGTCCGGACCGATGCGCCGCCGCGCCGGGGCCGCGCCGGGCGCGTGCACCGCTGGGTCGTGCATCGGCAACGGCGTCGCGTCGTGCGGCTCGGCCTCGAGCACGGCCAAGCCGAGGATCGTCTGCAGCAGTGGATCCGGGTCCTCGGCGATGCGCTGGTGCAGGCTGCGGACGACCATCGCCTTTCGGAGGTTCGACAGCGACGCGAACCGTTCGCGTGCCTCGGCGATCTCGGCCGGCGTCGGATCACCGCCTTGCGGTGAAGCCGATGCCGCGGTCGTGGCGGCGGCGAACAGAACGGCGACGACGGTGACGGCGGTCGGGTGCATGCAGTGGCGTGTCGGCGGCACGACGTGGACGCGTCGGGTCGAGACCGCGCGGATGGTAGAGTCCCGCCCGCATCGCAGCCCGCGATCGGGCCGAAGACTCATTGCGGCCCGCGACGGGACGGTGCGTGCTCGAGCCTCCCGCGCCGCTCGCGACACCATCGACAAATGGCCACCGACGCGGAACGCACCCGAGAGACTGCTGCAACTCGACACGGATCGCGGCACTGCCGGCCCATCGCGCCGACGGCTGCACGCGTCTCGAACCTGCAGCGGCTGGCGGCGCTGGGCTGCGCGTTCGTCCTCGCGACTCTGGTCTGGCGCGACGCGCTGGGCCAGGGGTTCTACATGGACGACTTCGCGATGCTGCGGCGCAGCGCCGAGCGGAGCTTCGCGGAGATCGCCGTCGAGGACCTGTTCGGCGCGTTCCCCGGCGAGCGAACGTGGCCGTTCTGGCGGCCCGGTTGGTACCTGCTGTTCGACCTCGTCCACAGTGTGTTCGGAGAGCGCGCCGTCGCGTTCGTCAGCGTCGCGCTGGCGTTGCTCTTTGGCCTCGGCGTCGCCGCGTACGGGATCGTCGAACGTCGCGCCGGCGCCGTCGCCGGTGGCGCCGCGGCGGCGCTGCTGTGGACGACCCCGGCCATCGTCGAGGGCGTCGTCTGGCCGTCGGCGGCGTTCAACGTGCTGCCGGCGTCGCTGTGTCTGACCGCGGCGGCGGCGTCGATCTACGGGTTCGCGTTCCAGCGAAGGCCGATCTGGTTCGTGGCGTCGCTGGCGGCCGTCGTCGTGTCGCTGACGTTCAAGGAGGCGGCGTACGGCTTTCCGTTGGTCGTCGTGGCGGCGTTCGCCGTGGCCCCGCGCGATGCCCGCGGCCGACGATGGGCCGGTCGTGCCGCGATTCCTCGCGGGTTGCAGCAGTTGGTCGGGTCCGTTCCTCCGCAACTGCCGTTTGCCGACGCGCAGCGCGAAGACCATGGGCTGCGGCCCGATCGCGGGTCGCGATGGGTGCCGGCGCTCGTGACGGTGGTGCCGTTCGTCGTCGCGATCGCGCTGCACTATCGGTTCCGGAACACCGTCGACGCCGGCGATCTCGGCGTCGCGGCGACGACCACGGCGACGCTGCGCCACCTGGCCGACGTCGCACGCGCATTCACCGGCGTCGATGCGCCGGATGTCGCGATGCTCGCCGCGGCCGTCGTCGCGTTCGCCGCCGGGTGCCGCGCGCGCGATCCGGCTGCGCGATTCGCGTGGTGCGTCGCGGCGGCCGGGCTCGTTCCGTACGTGTTCCGGACGTCGGCGTCGCGCTTCCTGGTCTTCGTCGCCGTTCCGCTGTCGATCGCACTCGCACTGACGTTGCTGCCGGCCGGCGCGAGCCGCGCGCGACGGCTCGCCGGACTCGCGGTGCTGCTCGCGATCGTCGTCGTCCAGGCGACGCGGATGCGGGAGGCACTCGCCGGACCACGAGCGAACGGCGAGTTCTGTCGCGCGTTCGCCGCCGCAGCGCTGCGGGACGACCTCGGCGCCGACGGCGTCGTCGTCGTCGACGTCGTGCCGACGCCGCTGCAGAACGGGCTGCCGGACCTGTTCGAGCAGCGCCTCGGCCGCCGCGTGACGATCGTCGACCTCGTCGCGAGGCCGCAGCCGCCGTTCGTCGTCTACCTCGATCCGCGGTTCGAGACGCTCGCGCCGACGACGCGGATCGTGCAGTTCACCGGGGGTGATCCGTACCGGATCGTGACGAAGGCGGAATGGACGCAGACGCTGATCCCGCTGCCGCTCGTGCTCCTCGTGCATCGCCACGTCGTCGACACCGATCCGGGTGCCGTGCTGCCGGCCGGCGTCGCGGCCCGCGATCCGAGCGGGAGTCTCCGTTCGGCGGTCGTCGACGGGGCGCCGCCGTTCGCGCTCGACGCCGACGGCAAGACCGAGCTCGTCACGGTCCGCGCCGGTGCGCTCCAGCGGATCGACGCCGTCACCGACGGCGACGCGTGCTTGTTCGTCGTCCATCTCGGCGATCTCCGCCGCCTCGGCGCCGTCGCGACGGTCGACGGAACGCCGGTCGACCTGCTCGGGGCGAACGGGATCGGCGTCGCGGTTCCGGTCCCGGCCGGTCGGCATGCCGTTCAGATCACGTGGCAGGCGCCCCGCTGACGCCGTCTGGGAAACGGCTCAGCGCTTGGGCGTCGCGCGCAGCACGACGCCGGGGCGTTTGCCGGTCGGCGCGCCGTCGCGGATCACGGCGACGCCGTTGACGAAGACGTGGTCGATCCCGACCGGGTTGGCCAGCGGTTCGTCATAGGTCGCGCGATCGGCGACGCGGTCCGGATCGAAGACGACGATGTCGGCATGCGCGCCCGGCTGCAGCACGCCGCGGTGCTCGATCCGGAACGTCTGCGCCGGCAGCGTCGTCATCCGCCGGATCCCTTCGGCCAGCGACAGGTCGCCGAGGTCGCGGACGTAGCGGCCGAGCAGGCGGACGTTGTTGCCGCTGCCGCGCGGGTGCGGCTTCGCGCCGCCGGGGATCCGGATCCCGGCATCGGCGGCGATCGCGACAAACGGCTCGCGCAGGAACGTCCGAAGGTCGGCCTCGCCGATCGCGTGGTAGACCATCTGCACGCGTCGCCCTTCCGAGGCGACCATCAGCGCGAGGATCGCGTCGGCCTGTGCGTCGGCGTCGGTGCGACCGACGAGCGCCTGCGCGACGGCCGGGATCCGGAGGCCGTTCCACTGGGCACGGTTCGGCGCATTCGCGATCTGCACGTAGGCGAAGTCGTCGAACCCGACGCGGCTCCGCGCTTCGTGGACGGCGGCCTTCATCGTCGCTGCGAACGCCGCGTCGTCGCGCAGGCGCGTTGCGAACGCCGGCAGCCCGACCTCCAGCGCTTCGGTCGGGAACAGCACTTCGAGTCCGGTGCTGCTGGCCTCGTAGACGTAGACGTCGCCGGTCACCGACTGACCGGCCGTGCGCGCCGCGCGAAGTTTCGCGACGACTTCCGGCGCGCGGCCCCAGTTCTTCCGACCGGCCGCCTTCAAGTGCGAGACGTGGACCGGCACGCCGGCCCGCGTGCCGATCGCGAGCGCTTCGTCGACGGCGTCGAGGACGGCGTTGTTCTCGTTGCGGATGTGGCTCGCGTAGACGCCGCCGTGCTGCGCGACGACCTCGGCCAGCGCGACGATCTCGTCGATCCGCGCATAGGTGCCGGGGACGTAGATCAGTCCGGTCGACATCCCGAACGCACCGGTGGCCATCGCGCGATCGACGATCGACCGCATCTGCTGGAGTTCGGCGT
>JAEYTU010000524.1 GCA_023433825.1 Planctomycetota bacterium | reverse complement strand
AGTTCGTAGGGGCTGATCCCAGCCGACGGGGTCACGGTGCGGAACGGCGTGCCGTCGGCATTCAGGATCGTCAGGCCGCTCGCGATGATCCAGACCTTGCCGTCCGGGGCGACGGCAACGTCGCGGGTCGAGGTCGGCGGGATCGATTGCACGAACGCACCGGTGACGTCGACTTGTTTGACGCCGCCGGTGCCGGCGAGCCAGTAGGTCTCCTGTGCGGGCAGGAGCGGGAGGAACAGTGCGGAGGCGAGGATGGATACGGAACGAATCATGAGTCTCGAGGGAAGGGGATGGGGGGCGCCGCGCGCGGGCGGAGGGGTCATCGACGTCCGGACCCGCGTGCGAAGGTCGAGGAGGGTAATGCTTCTTCGCGACCGTGGCGGCGATCGATGACTTTCGCGGTCGATCCCTCCCGTTTCGGGCGCAACGCCTGCGGTCGCGCGCGCACGCCGTCCACGGAGCGTCGCTATCGTCCGGCGGAATGGTGACTCGACTGCTGACTCGACGCCGCCGCGCGAGGGCGATTCCGGCCTGTCTGTTCCCGTTCCTCGCATGGTTGGCGGTGGGGGAAGTTCCTGCGCAGCAGACGGGGCTGGGTCTCAGCGTCGTTCCGACCAAGGTGACCGTGCAGCCGAGCGGAAGCCTCGCGATCGCTCGCGTTCCGTCGGCGGAGGCGCGCACGGGAACGGTCGATGCGAGCGCTCAGTGGTCGTCGCTGGGGGACGTCGTCGAACCGTGGTTCGGGACGCCATCGGCGCATCGCGCGCTCGGCGCGTGGTTGGCATGTCCCGGCGGCGCGCCGACGGCCGGTTCGGCGGCGGCGATGTGTGCACGTCTCGGGCTCGGATCCGATGTCGCGACGGAGATGGACGTCCTCGCGGCGGTTCGTCGATCCGCGGCACCGAATGGTGATCTCGTGCGGGCGCTGTTGGTCGCAGAGTCGATGGCCGAACGCGGATTGCCGACTCCGACCGTTGCCGGGCTTCCGAAGCGCAGCGGGACCGCTGGAATCTGGAGCGAGCTGCTCGAGCGCATCGGTCGCCTCGACGAAACCACCGACGAACGCGCCGACGTGCGCGCCGTCACGAAGTCGATCTGGACTGCAGCGCAGAGCGCAATCGTCGCGATGGCGCACGGGCAAGTGCGCGATGCCGGGGCGACGTGGTCGCCGGCACAGCGGACCATCGCCCAGTCGTGGTACGACTCCGGCGACACGTTGCTGGCGATCCTCGTCGAATCCTTCGGCGCGTGGATCTGCGACGGCGTCGACGTCGACTTCGCGAAGCAGCCAGGTCGGGTGTCGGTGCGCTGTGACGCGATCGTCGACATCGCGCGGTTGCACGGGTTCCTGCAGAAGTCGGGCGTCGGCGCCGAGCTCGCCGGGACGATGCTGGTGTTCACGCTTGGCCGCGTCGATGCCGTGATTCGTCGCGTCGACGCGAGTGCGGAGCCAGGCCTTCGTCTGCATGGACCGATCGCCGGGGTCGGCGGGATGGGTGCGTTCACGCGCGCGTCATTGCGCGTCGACGACGACGGCGGCTTGGTTGCGACCGTCGAATGCGCGGACGCGTCCGCGGCGCGCGCATTCGCCAGTGCGCTCTTGGAGTACGTCACCGACCTCGAGCGGCGAAGCGCCGGCGAGGCGGGTGCGCCGAGCATGCAACTGTGGCGCTCTGCGCGGCCGCCGGAGTTCGATGTGCACGTTCGTGCGAACGTCGTCACGGTCGGCGCGTCGCGACGTTCGCTGGCGTGGCTGTGGGCGGCGTTGGGGTGAGCGCGGCGCGAGTCGCGCCGGCAGCGGTCACGTGCGCAACGACGGCAGCGCGAGCCAGAAGATCAACAGCAAGAGACTCGGAGCGATCGTGGCGGCTCGGGTGGCGTAGCGGATGCACGTCGATCGCAAATGAGCGAGCTGCGAATCGTACTGCGTGGCCAATCCCCACGTCCGCGCGAGGTAGACGTTCAGCACGATCTCCAGGACGAGGAAGACGAGTGCGCTCAGCACGCCGGCCCAGCGAACGACGTCGATCCAGACGGTCGGCTGCGGGGTGTCGCCGATCACGCGGCTCAACAACGCACCGCTGATCGCGAGGAAGATCGTCAGCATCGCGAATCGCAGGTTGCTGTAGTGGCGCGCGCTGTGCATCAGCTCCGCGAACTTGACGTCGTCAGTGACTGGCATCGGACTCGCCTCGGTTTCGTGGATCGGGTCGTCGCTCGAATTCCCGAACACCGCCCTGTGGCTCGGATCGTAGGAGTGCCCTCGCATGAATCCGCGCCTCGCTGCCGGTGTCGTCCTGCTCCTTGCGGTCGCCTGCGTCATCGGATGGGCCGTTCGGTTCGAGGGCACACCGTGGATCGAACCGGCGGCGAACGACACGCGCACGACGGCGGCGACGGCAGCGGCGGATGCTGCGGATCCCACGGATGCCCCGGTTGCCACGGCCGAGACGACGGCCACGATGACCCGCGCCGCGCAGTCTGCGTCCACTTCACGTTTGCCGGTGATGGACGCCGCACATCCGGTCGTCGTCGGTCGGGTCGTGCACGCGTCGACCGGAGTCACCGCCGATGTCGATCTCGAGATCGCGGGGGTTCGCGCGATCCGCGTCCAGACGTCGGTCGACGGTGCGTTCCGATTGCCGCTGTCCGCTGGATACCGCGGCGCATCCACGCTGGTCATCGGACCGCCGCATCCGCTGATTCCCGTGCGGAGGGTCCTCGAGATCGACTCGGACGAACCCCACGACATCGGAGTCGTCGTGTTGGACGCCGGCTACTTCTTGACCGGAGTGGTGCACTCCGATGTCGGACAACCAGTCGCGGACGCCGCGATCCGTTTCGACTTGTCGGAGCGTCGGATCCCGATCCCGGCGAGTGGCAGCGTGGTCCTCCCGGCGACGGCGCGCACGTCGAGCGCCGCGGCAACGTCTCCCGACGCGGTTTCGACGGATGCGAAGGGTCGCTTCACGATCGGTCCGGTGCCGCCCGTCGTTGGATCCGTCGTCGTCGATCATCCCGCGTTCGTGCCGGGCCGCCGCGCGATCATGGAGACACTCGCGTCGGGCGTGATCGATCTCGGTGTGTTGGTCGTCGCTCGCGGCAGGACACTTTCCGGCCTCGTCGTCGACGCCGCTGGCCGACCCGTCGCGAACGCGCGCGTCGAACTCGTCCACGATCTCGTGGCGGCGCGTGCACACCTGGCCAGCGTCGATTCGACCCGAATACCGAGCCTCAACGCTCTGGCGGCCGCGGCGTGGACGATCCGACAGCGTCCGTCGGTGACCGTCGGAACGGCGGCCGACGGAACGTTCACGATCGCCGGGATTGCGCCGTATCCAGCCGTCGTTCGCGCGGCGCACACGGGTCGGAGTGGTGAGGCGCAGGTCGGGGCCGTGACGACGTTCGTCGCGATTCGGATTCCGTGAAGCCCCGCGTCGGTCGCATCGAGCTGTCGGCCTGACCATCGTTTCGGCGTCGACGTCGCGAGCGAGGCGCGTCGGGATCACCGAAGGAACCCAACTTCCGCCCGAGGTCCTCGCCAAGCGAGCTTCCCAGATCGTCATCCCGTTCGTCGGACTGGTCGTCGGCGCGTGTGCGCTGACGCCGACGGCGCGTCACGAGCCGATGGCTGCTTCCACACGAAACGCGACCGTGTCCACGACGTCCGAACGGCAATCGATGCTGTTCATCCCCACGTCGAGCACCGACTCGCCGAATCGCGCCGTACTGACGTTCGACTTCGCCGTCATCGCGCGCGAGAAGGGACACGACGTGTCGGTCTTCCTCGCCGGCGACGCGACGATGCTGATGAAGGAAGGCGTGCGATCGACGATCCACGCACCGGGT
>JAEYTU010000507.1 GCA_023433825.1 Planctomycetota bacterium | reverse complement strand
GTGCCGGCTCGATCGGAACCAATCGGAATCGCGAACGTGCCGTCGGTCGCATGGATCCGCTGCGTCGTTCCCCATCCCGTTCCGTCGGGCGCCGTTGTTCTCAGTGTCACCGTGTCGAATCGCACCGGCATCCCGTCGGTGCCGACGACGCGACCGATGACCGAGGCTTGGCGCGGCATCTCGCGCAGTACGAGGCGTGTCCGTTCGCCGGCGTGCTTTGGGCCGTCGCCGCTGCCGACGAGCGCGCCTGATCCGACTTTCAGCGCGACACCGACCCCGACGTGAGGAACGATCGCGGGCCCCGTCGTCGGCGCGGGCATGGTGACCTGGTTTGGGAACTCGCCGACGAAATTCTTCGGCGTGTCGCGACCGAGATCGCGCACGACGGTGAACGTCGGATGCGTCGCGACGACGCCGTCGTCGAGCACGACTTCGACACTGCCGGTCGGCGGCAAGGTCAGTCGGCGCGGTTGCGCATCGACTGCGTCGATGTCGACCTGCCAGCGGAATGCGTCCAACCCGAGCAGCCGCGGCGCCACTTCGATCGGGGCTGGACGTTGCCGCGGTGGGGTGCGGAACGCGGGGACGTTCCGCAGCAACTGCGGATGACGAATCGTCCGTCGGCCGTCGGCATCGGTCGCGCCGAGCGGTACGAGGCGCTCCGTGATCGGCGTCAGCGGACGCCGCGACGACGCGCCGTCCTGCGCGTTCGACGCGATCGCTGCGAGCTCGACGCCGGCGGCTGGGCGACCGTTCACGTCGACAACGACAAGTGTGATCGGTGTCGACGGCGACACCGTGACGACGCACGGAATGCCGGCCTCGGCGGCGTCGACCGAGTGCAGCGACCAGCCGAGAGCGTCGTCGTGCTGTGCGTAGACGCGAAGGTCGTCGCGTGGCACCGCCAACGTCGCGACACCCTCGTCGTCGGTCGACGCGGCACGACGGTCGGCGCGCGCCTTCGTCACGAGGGCGGCCGCGCCGTCGCGCCACAGCGGGAAGAAGGTCTTTCCTTCCGACGCGAACAGGAACGCGAGGAGCGGCAAGCTCGGCGTGGACTCGAACCAGACCGTAGCGCCCGGCTTTGGTCGGCCGACGGCGTCGACCACCGTCACGCGCAATGTCAGGGGACGTGTCGCGTCGAGTCGCGAATCTCCGACGGCCGCCGCGCGCGCGGCATCGGTCGGGGTGTCGATCGGGACGCGTCCCGTCGACTCGTCGAGCGGCTCGCGCACGGACACCGTGGCCGCCGGGTCGACGGCGTCGTTCGTCGCGAGCGGCGCCGGCGTCGGCGCGTCGGTCGGATCGCCAACGACACGCCCGAATGCGAGCCACACGACGGCGACGACGACGCCGATCGCGAGCGTGCCGAGGACGAGTCCGCGCGGGGAAGCGCTGCGCTGACGCCTGACCTGCATCACCGTGTCAGCGCGACCGTGACGTCGCGCGCACCCGCTGCGAATGCGACCGGCGCCGACGTCGCGTGGCGACCGACACTCGCGTGGATCGCGAACCGCGCCGCGTCGCTGCGTCCGCGCGCGACGAACCGACCGGCGGCGTCGGTTCGCGCACTCGCGAGCGACGGCGACGGCGTCGTTCCGTCGGTTGCGACGACGCGAATCACGGCGTCGGCTGCCGGCACTCCGTCCAACGTCACGACGCCGTCGACGAGCACCGGCAAGAGTTCGGCCTGCACCGTGTCGAGGTCTTGCCGACGTTCCCGTTCGAACGTGAACGCGCCGATCGTCGCCTCGGCGTGTGCGTGACCGCCGGCGAAGAGCCGGAGTCTTCCACCCGTGAACGACGTGCCGACGGGTCCAGCGAAGAAGTGCACCAGGAAGTTGCCGTCGCGTCGGTGACAAACGCCGAAGCCCGACCACCGGGCGCCGTCGTCGCGGGTGACTTCGAGCTCGACATGGTCGAACTTCGCCGGTGTGCCGTCCGACTCGACGACGCGACCCCACAGGAACGCCGCAGACGGGTTGCGCGGCCGCTGCGGAACGACGATCCGCGTGCGTTCGTGCGCGGTCGCCGGACCGAGCGCCGTCGCCTCGAACTCGCGGCGCCCGACGTATGCGTCAGCGCGCAGCACGGCGCCGAGGCCGACACGCGTGACGACCGCCGTCTCGCCGGCGGGCACGATGAGTTCCTCGGCCTCCTCGAACGCGCGCACCGACCTCGGCAGCAACTCGCCGACGGTGATCCGTTGGAGCCCCTCGCTCACGGCCGGCTCCAACACGATTTCGACGCTACCGGTCGGCGGAAGCACGACTCGCTGCAGCACGTCCGCGTCGGCTTCGACGTCGATCGTCCAGCGCAGGTCGGCCACGCCGAGCAAGCGCGGCACGATCGTGATGAACCGCGACGGCTCTTGCCCGACCGGCGCCAGGAAGCCCGGCACCCAGCGAATCAGCTGCGGGTGGCGAATCGTCCGTCGGCCGTTGGCGTCGGTTCGGCCCAGCGGCACGAATCGGTCGGCGAGCGAAGACCGCCAGAAGTCCATCGCTTCGTCCGTCGGCTTGGCGACGGCCGCCAGATCGACGCCGTCGGCGGGCCTTCCGTCGGCGTCGTGGACGACCACCGTGATCGGCGATGGCTCGACGATCGCGATCACGCACGGTCGGCCGGCCGCGAGCGCTTCCTTCGCGACGATCGCGAGCCCGAGTGCGTCGCCGTGCTTCGCATAGACGCGGACGTCGAGCGTGTGTGGGTGGAGCAACACCGGAACGGCGAACGTCGCACGGCCGTCGGCGTCGGTCGTCGCCGTGCGCTGCTTCGCGCGGGCGTTCGCGATCCGCTCGTCGAGGTCGCCCTGCCACAGCGGGAGCCACCGCTCCGTGGTCCGGCTCGCTCCGAGCGCGGCGACCTTGTCAGGCGTCGGCGCGAACTCGAACCAGACCGTCGCCTCCGACTTCGGCACGCCGTCCGTTGCGACGACGGTCACGGGCAGCGAGTGGGAGCGCTGCGCGGCGGCGGAGCAGACGATTCCGAGGGCGAGGACAGCGAAGACCGCCGCGGGCAACCGTCGATTCGTGCAACGCATCGTCGACAAGCTACCGGCGAAGCGCTTCCGCGTGGGCCTCCTGCCACTGGGCGGGGGGAACGACGACCTCCATCGACGTCTGGTCGATCTCGACCCACTGTTCCGCCGCAGGGAGTTCGATCGAGCGGCCGAACGCGTGCATCGCGAACGTCAACCGACAACGTTCGCCACTGGGTAGTGGCACGCGGTGCGGGCCTCGCCGCGCCAGCATCGAACGTCGCAGAACGGCGCCATCGGCGGCACTCGTCGTCACCTCGACTCGAACCGTGGCTGGGAGCGCGTCCGCCTGTGAGAACGTCAGCCCGATCCCACGCGCGCCCACGTCGGCAAGCGTGACGTCGACGTCGGCGCGTAGCCCGGGCAATCGCACGACTTGGCGCCCGAAGATGTCCGTCACTTCGACATCGATTCCCTCGGTCGGGACGAGAAGCGATGTCGTAGCTCCCAGGAACGGCCGTTCGTACGAACTCGAGTTCGTGCCTACCCGGAGCTTTGCGGTCGCGACCACCGGATCCTCCGAGGGCGCACCCACGATCCTCAACTGCGTGGCGTGAAGCCGGCCCCGCAGATCGAGGCGCAGTCGTCGCAGTCCGCCCGTCGTCTCCAATTGACCGAGATCGAGCAATTCGTCGAGTACGGGATGCGAGGCGCCAGGCAGATGAACTCGGACGCGATCGGTCGCGGGATCGATGTCTCGAACGAGGCTGCGCGAG
Organism: Planctomycetota bacterium; assembly: GCA_023433825.1. Classification (GTDB taxonomy): domain Bacteria; phylum Planctomycetota; class UBA1135; order UBA1135; family UBA2386; genus JAEYTU01. The sequence goes on along the minus strand of JAEYTU010000507.1, from coordinate 2,452 downwards.
GTCGTCGTGTCGTTGGCAATCGGATCGTGCACGAATTCGCGTGCGATGCGCGGCGCTCCACTCGAACCGGTTGTGACGAAGGAGATGAACGGTTGTGCCGACGGATGCAGTGGCGTTCTCGGCGCAGGCAGTACAAGCACGACGTCGAGATCCGTCGAAGGTTGGAGGTCGAGGCGCAGGTTCGTGCTGCCGGTCCGTACTTCCAGCGGCGCGCCGCGCGACGCACCGATCACATTCGTGCGCAGCCACAACGTCGCTGCGTCGGTGCGACCGCGAAGCACGAAGTGACCGTCGCGATCTAGCTTTGCTCGAGCCACAGCACGCCCGGGTTGCGTGTCCGCCGGATCGAGAGCAACGCTGACGCTTCCCTCCGTCGCCGCTACCCCGCCAATGCGAACAGTTCCGGCTGCGAGAACCGGCGTCGGACGGACATGCAGTTCCCCCAGATCGAGAGCGCCTTCGCGTGGAAGCACGATTCCAGGCAGGCTCGCTTCGGCGACCGTCATTCCGCCGTCGACGAAACGGACTGTCCCGCCGACCTTGGTCGCACCGCGCTCGCCCGCTCCGATCGTGATCCGAAAACCGCCGACGCCGACCGTCTCGTCGCCCCTTCCCCGCAGTGTGGATCGACGTCCGTCGGCTGACTGCAACTCCACGAGCACCTGCCCGAAGGCGAGAGGCTCGCGCGCATCGCTGGACACTCGACCGACCAACGCGCAAGCCTCGGGCATCGCTTGCAGAACGACACGAATCCGCTCGTGTGCCACCGTCGGACCGGCAGCCGTGACATCGAAACGCGTCACACCGAGCGACGCCGCCACCGCGAGGCGTATGCCGAGCCCGGCCGTGATGACGATCGGAGTGGTTCGCGAGGACTCCGGGGCCGACCAGCTTCCGAGGTGGAAGGCCCACGCACGGGGTCCAAGCTCCGCAACTCGCCCGACCTCGAAGCGGTCCAGCGCGGTCGGTCGCTCTCCGGCGACGACGAATTCGACAGTTCCCGTCGGCGCCAATGTCCACAGGCGAGGCATCGCAGCGTCGTCGATGTCGAGGACGAAGCGATCGGTCTCCAGACCGAGAATTCGCGTCGTCAAGTGAATCGACGGGGCTGTGCCCGGCGACCGCGAGCGGTACCCCGGCAACGTGCGCAGGAGCTGCGGGTGTCGGATCGTCAGCCAGCCGTCGTCGTCCGTGACGCCCACGTCCGCCGAGGAATCGGCAATGTTCCGGTACGCCTCCGCCGCCGTTTGCCACGGTTCTGGCCAGACCCCGGCCACGACAGCGATGCCACTTGCCGGCGCGCCGTCGTGCGTGCGAACGGAGACTCGGATCGGCGGTGCGGCGACCAGTTGGATGCGCTGTTCCTCGTCACTCCCGAGCGTGGCTCCGCCAATCGTTGTCCACCCGACGGCATCGTCGTTCGAGGCGTACACGCGCCACACCCGATCGCGACTGACAGGAATCGCGAGCACGACGAGTCCCTTCGCGTCGGTCGTTGCACTTCGTCCTTCGGCTCGTGCCGCTGCGCGACCGACTTCGTCGATTCCCGCTCTTGCCGGTCCGTCGTTCCACCAGACGAGAGCGCCCTCGAGCGGAGTGGCATCCACGTCGACGACGCGCACTCGCACACCGGATGGGGATGTCGGCTCGTTCGTCGTCGTCGGTGTGGCCTCGAGGGCGACCCGCGCCGGGTCGGCTTCCGCAGCGACGAACGGCACCGGTGTCGGTTCCACGATTGCGGTCGCGGGCGCCGGCGCTGACTCGGCGTACTCGGCGGGGGCTGCGACGGATGGGGCAAGGGGGATCGCCGCGAACCACCACGCGCCGATCCCCGCGACGATCGCAACTGCGATCCAACCAAACCGTCCAACCCACACACTCCCGCCCGCCTGCGCCATCGAACCTCCGCTGGAGGCGCGAACGCTACCGCGAAGGGGCGATCACAGGCAGCGCGAAGCTCGTGCCCGCACCGCCCGCGCGCCTTCGGTCACGTTCCGACGATCGCGCGGCCGCCGCTCGTTCCGAGCAGCCCGTTCGGGCCGATGATCCACCACTGGTTCCAGACCGTGCCGCGCTGCAGACCGGCGTCGTTCGGGACGTTCAGTTGGAACGACGCGGCGCCAGTCCCCGACAGCGGCAGCGGCAGGATGACCTCCGCGGACGAGTACAGCCGCGTGCAGAACGGCAGCGCCAAGTTCGGATTGCTGCCGCCGAACATCAGCGCCGCGGGCGCACCGGCCGGGCCGCCCTGCACGTGCAACGTCATCTGACCGCCGATGACCGGCGTGCCCCGCACGTACTTCGCGAGGTCGTTCGAGCACAGCATTCGCCACGCCGGGTACAGCAGCGAACCAGTCGTCGCCCACGCCGTCCCGCCGCCGGCTGGCCGCCGCCAGTACGTCGGCAACGCGGGCGAAGTGCCGGAGGTCAGCGACGCGCCGAGCACCAGTGT
>JAEYTU010000431.1 GCA_023433825.1 Planctomycetota bacterium | reverse complement strand
ACGACGGTGCAGGACTTCAACGCGACGATCGCGCACGCCGTCGGCCTGCCGCTCGATCACGTCGAACACGCGGCGTCGGGGCGGCCGTTCACGGTGGCCGACAAGGGGCGGCCGGTGACGGCGCTGTTCGCATGAGCGTTCGTCGTCGAGCCGCGCGAACGGCGACGTTCGTCTTCGGACTGGCGCTGTTCGCGCATGCGCTCCCCGCGCAAGCCGGCGGCCGCGTCGACTTCACCGCCGACGTGCTGCCGATCCTCGAGAAGCACTGCGTCGAGTGCCATCAGGCACCGAAGCCCGACGCACGCGGACGGATCCGCGATCCGAAGGGTGGGCTTCGCCTCGACGGCAAGGATTGGATCCTGCACGGCGGCGACGGCGGGCGTGTGATCGCGGCCGGCGACGCGCGGCGCAGCGAGCTCTACACGCGCACCGTGTTGCCCGACGAGCACGGCGACAAGATGCCCGAGGGTCGCGACCCGTTGACCGCCGCGCAGACCGACGTGCTGAAGCGCTGGATCGACCAAGGCGCGTCGTTCGGCACATGGGTGGGGGCACCGAAGACCGACGCGACGAGCGCGACGACACCGTCCGCGGCGAAGCCGCGTTTCCCGAGCGAGCTCGCGGAAGGGCTGACTCCGGTCGCCGCAGAGATCGTGAAGAAGGCGGCGCGCGGGAAGGCGCGGATCGAACCGATCGCCGTCGGCAGCCCGTTGCTGCGCGTCGAATACGCCGGCGCCGAGGACACCGTCACCGATGCCGACGTCGCCGCTCTCGCGCCGCTGCGCGCGCACGTCGTGCAGATCTCCCTGGCGCGTTGCCGGATCACCGACGCCGCGCTCGCGACCGTTGCTTCGATGCCGCGTCTCGTTCGTCTCGATCTGCGTGAGACACCGGTCGGCAATCCGGCGATCGAACGCCTCGAAGCACTTCCGGAGCTCCGTGTGCTGAACCTGTTCGCGACGCGCGTCGGCGACGGAGCGGTCGATGCACTCTCTCGCTTGCGGAAGCTGGAGTCACTGCATCTGTGGCAGTCCGACGTGACGGCATCGGGTGTCGAAGCACTGCGTCAGAAGGCCCCGAACGTGATCGTCACGGTGGCGCCGGAACTTCCTCCGCCCGCACCGGTCGGCGAAGGGCAAGGTCGCGCACGACGACGATGACGACCGACACGAAACTGTTTCACGCACGGCGAGATTTCTGAAAATCCGCCGGCTTGTCGCGGAGGGGTCGATGGGTAGCCTCCTCGCTCCTTTGGAAGCTCATCGCGACACGAAGCACCTGCACGTCGACGGCGACGACACGTCCGACCGGGGCACGTCACACTCGCTTCGCATGCGATGGTTTGCACCGACGAAGAACGCCGTGCAGGTGCAGTTCCTCGCGCGCGACCCGTTCGATCTCGCGGGCCTCGGTCTCGCCGCCATGCTCGAGGCGCGGCGCTACTCGGCCGAGCACGTTCCCGACCGCGAACGCGCGCACTACCCGCCGCTGGCGTTGCAGGTCCGCTGTCCGGAGGCGCACGCCGAGCATTGGTTCGACGTCGGCGATCCATTCGTGCTCGACCCCGGCGCGTCGTTCACCGAAGACGCGCTCAAGCTTCAGGAATCGGCGAAGCGCCTGTTCGACACCGCCACCGAGATCGTGCGTGGCGGCTGCGGCGGCTGACGCCGCTCACCCGCCGACGATCGCCTCGCCAGCGTTCGACAGCGTCAGCCCGAGCACGTTCGCCGCGCCGTCGAGCACGAGGAACTGGTTGTAGAACTGGAGCCCGGTCAACACCGGTTGGTTCGGGATCGAGTAGCGGATCTCGGCGACACCGGCGCCGCTCGTCGCGAGCGAGATCGTCGCGTCCCATTCGGCGAGCACCGTGCAACCCGGAGCGCCGAGCGCGGTCAGGTCGAACGGCAGCGGCGCACCGCCCCAGACGCTGTTCGAGAACCCGTGCACGAGCGCGGCAGGCGCGAACGGCGGCGCGTGGCGCAGAACCAGTCCGAACGTCTCGCCGAGCTGGGGCGCGCCGACCGCCTGCAGATCGGGGCGCGCGCCGCTCGCGCCGCCGTCGACGAGGAACGACCACGCGATCGAGCGGTTCTCCGGCGGACCGCCGACCGGCGACTGCGGCGATCCCGACGAGAAGACGCGACACGTGTTCGGGTCGTCGAACGCGTCGAACCACAGGTCGAACGGCAACGAGTTCTGCGAATGACCGTGCAGCCGCACGTCGAGCAGCAACGCACGGCCCGGCGTCGTCTGCACGGTGAACGGCTGGTCCAGCGGGATCACGTAGTCCCATTGCGTGTGATCGCGCGGCACCCCCCCGGCGCCGGGGAAACGGACGATGCGGCGTCCGAGCACGGTCCGCGCCGTTCCGGGGATCGGGTTGTTCGCGAACGTCGAGTCGAGCGCGCCCGGCGGCCGCGCCGTGTACGCGAACGCGATCTCCAAGTCGGCGTCGTAGGCTGGAGCGCCGACCTGCACCTCGTCGCGCCGGACCGCGATCGCGCGGATCGTCCGCGTCTGCGGGAACCAGTTCGAAGCGAACGACTGCTGCAGGCGATGCGGCGACCAGGCGAACGGGACGCGCGAGCGCTGCAGCCCGAACGCGCCACCGGCCGCCGGCGGCGACGGGATCCCGTTCGCTGCGTCGGTCGCGCTGCCGGCGCAACCGCCACCGAACGTCGTGTAGTCGCCCGGCTGCCGCCCGCCGCCGCCATTGCGACTGAATGCGATCGAGATGTCGAGCGGCAGGTTGCCGGGTTGCGGTCGCAGCGTGTCGGTGCCGGCGACCAGTGTGTACAGGCCGGTGCTCGTCGCCTGGAACAGCACGCGCTCGTACAGATTGCGCGGCGAGTCGGTGATCGCGACGAGACGGTTCTGATCGTTGAAGACCGCGAGCGAAAGGTCGTCCCAGTCGCCGCCGCTGACGTCGCTGCGATGCCACGCGAGCGTCGCCGCGTACCGCTGACCTTGGACGACCGAGACC
>JAEYTU010000374.1 GCA_023433825.1 Planctomycetota bacterium | reverse complement strand
GGTTCGTCGATCTGACCGTCGACTTGCACCCGGGAACCGCGGCCGTCTGGCTGATCGGCCTGGCGGAGCCGCGGCCGGCGACGACGAACTACCCGTTCCGCTGGTATCTGTCGCTGACGGCGTATGCGGTCGTGCCGCAGGTCGTGATGCTGCGCGACCGGATCCGCCTGCCGATCCCGAACGACGCGTCGCTGCGCGGCGCCGAGTTCTTCGCGCAGCCGATCATGGGCCCGGTGCAGTCGCAGTCGTGGGTGCCGTCGCTGACGCTCCCGATCGGCGGACGTATCGCGCCAAAGTGAAACGAAGGTGCCTGGCACCTTTGTTTCACTTCGCCGGAGAAAGTGAAACGAAAGTGCCAGGCACCTTTGTGTCAGTTCACCAAGCGGCGGCTCTCGGCGAGGACGGCGGGGAAGAATGCGCCGAAGTCCGCGGCGAAACCGTCGGCGTCGGCCAGGAAGTCGTCGACGCCGGACGCCAGCGGTAGCGGGCGGCGCATTCGCTCCGACATGCGCCGCAGCGCCATCCGGACCGCGCCGACGTCGGCATACGACGACAGCCAGTCCTCGCGCGCGATTCGCGGCCACAGTCGGCGCAGTTCCGCCGGCAGGGACGCGTCGTGCGTCGCGAGCGCCCGGTAGACCCGACCCGCGAACGTCGACAACGGTTCGTCGTGCCACGCGGCGAAGTCGCGCGCCAGAACGTGGTCGTAGAGCACGTCGACGACGACCCCGCGCGCGACGCGCAGCGCCGGATCGAGGCGCGCCTTGCTGCGTCGGAACACGTCGTGCGCGTCGGTGAACGCGTCGATCGCGCGATGCAGTCGCACCCCCGCGGCGAACGCGTCCGGCAAGTCGTCCGGCACCGGCCCGCGTAGGAAGTCGGCCGCAAACCCGCCGGCGATCGCGGCGTCGTCATGCCGCGCGAGGAAGACGTGCGCGAGCCAGTTCATGAATCATCGACGCGTGGCGTTCGTGATTCGCTTTGTCGGGGGAAGTGAAACGAAGGTGCCTGGCACCTTTGTTTCACTTTCCCCGCACGGCCTCGGCCAACACGCGAACCACCTCGTGGATCTCGGCGTCGGTCAGCTCGGGGAAGATCGGCAGCGCGAGATTCGTCTTCGACGCCGCCTCGGCGACCGGGAACTCGCCCTTGCGCCAACCGAGGTCGGCGAAGCACGGCTGCAGGTGGAACGGCAGCGGGTAGTAGACGGCGCAGCCGACGCCGCGCTCGGTCAGGTGCTGCTTCACCGTGTCGCGATCCACGCCGCGCAAATGCGTCACGAACTGGTGGTAGGTGTGCCGATCGGCCACGTCCTCCGGCAGCTGGACGAACTTCTCGATCCCCGCCTCGGCGACCAGCGCGCGGTACTTCGCGGCGTTCGCGCGACGCCGTTCGTTGAACGCGTCGACGTGCTTCAGCTTGACCCGCAACACGGCCGCCTGCAGCGCATCGAGCCGGAAGTTCCCGCCGACGGTCTGGTGGAAGTACAGCTCGCTTTGCCCGTGGTTGCGCAACTGACGAATGCGCTTTCCGAACTCGACGTCGTCGGTGCCGAGGAACCCGCCGTCGCCCGCACCACCGAGGTTCTTGCTCGGGAACGTCGACCACGCCGAGCACAGTCCGTCGGCGCCGACATGGCGGCCGTTGCGCCGTGTGCCGATCGCCTGCGCGCAGTCCTCGATGATCGGAATCCCGCGCGGATCGACGACGGCGCGGATCGCCGGCATGTCGGCCGGCGCACCGAACAGGTGAACGACGATCACCGCCTTCGCCTTCGGGTGCCGTTCCAGCGCCGCCTTCAGCGCCACCGGGTCGAGGTTGTGGAACCGCGGCTCGACGTCGACGAACACCGGCGTCGCGCCGAGTCGCGAGACGACGCCGGCCGTCGCGAAGAACGAGTAGACCGGCACCAGCACTTCGTCGCCCTTGCCGACGCCGAGCGCCATCAGCGGCGCGAGCAGCGCGTCGGTGCCCGACGAAAGTCCGACGACGTCCTTGCAGCCCAGGTAGGCGGCGAGTTCGCGTTCGAGACCTTCGACCTCGGGTCCGTGGATGAAGCGACAACTGCGCATGACGCCGAGGACGGCGGCTTCGAGGTCGTGCTGCAGGTGCTGGTACTGGCGGGTGAGATCCAGGAGCGGGACGGCCATGAGGCCGCGCAGCATAGACAGCGACGCGCCCGAATCAGCGCCAGCGATCGGCGAGTTGTTGGACCGGAATCGTCAGCAGTTCAGCCGGCGGAAGTTCCCCGAGCAGCGTCTCACGGAACGTCGGCTCCGTCTCGGTCACGGCGTCGCGCAGCGCCGCGTACCGATTGCGGTAGCCGTCGAGCACGCCGCGCATCGCATCCGCGGAGATGCGATCGTGAAACCGCACGTGCAGCAGCGTCAGTCCGACCGTGCGCTGCGCGGTCACCTCGGGAACGAGCACCACGGTGCGGCCGTCGGAACGTCCACGCGCGACCAGCAGTTGGCGTTCGGTCGCGACGAGGTGCTTCGTCCCGCGCAACAGCGGCTGCTTGCCGGTCCGCGACGCGAACGTCTTCGCGACGCCGCCGGCGTCGACGACGCGAATCGTCGGCTCGGCCGCGTCGAGGTCGATCGCGTAGCGCGTGAAGCCGGTCACCTCGGCGACCGCGCGGTCGAGTGCTGCGAGCGTCTTCAGATCGCGATAGCCGAAGTGATCGCGCGGGACGCCGGTCGCCAGCGCCGCCTTGACCAACGGCACCGTCGTCAGACCTTCGTCGGAACGGGAGATCCCGACCGTCACGGTCTTCGCCTGGTGCTTGATCGCGTCGACCGGGCGCGTCAGTTCCTCGATCGCGCGCGTCAACGCGTCGGTCAGCGCCGCGAGAACGGCGATCGGCGTTCCGTGCGCGCCGTGCTCGATCTCGAAGCTCTCGAGCGGCGTCGTGCCGGTCGCGTACCGCAGCAGCGATGCGAGACGCACGGCCGTGCCGGCTTCCAGCGATCCGTCGTAGCGACGTTCGCGAAGGCCCTGGAAGAAGCGCCCCGCCGCCGGCGCGAGCGTCGGTTGCAGTTCGACCAGCATCCGTTCGGCGTCGAGGTTGCCGATCCCGCCGGCTTCGCCGACGAGGTCCTCGACCGCGCCGCGGGCCTCGCGCAGCGGCCGCGCCGACGCGTCGATCGCCAGCGCCGCGTGATAGCCGAACAGATGGCCGGCCATCGTCGACATGACGAATGCGAGGTCTTGGTGCACCGGCGGCACGGCGATCGTCGCGATCGCGGCCGTGAACCGCGTCTCGCCGTCGTCGTGCACGACGATCGGCAGCGCCTTGTGCGCACGGTAGATCGCGACCTCCTTCGCGACGTCGTCGGCCGTCGAGCCGACGAGGCCGGCGGCGCAGACGAGCACCATCGGTTCCGACGACAGGTCGATGTGCTTCTTGTCCTCGGTCGCGTCGCAGGCGATCGACTTGTAGCAGAGTTCCGACAGCTTGATCCGGACCTCCTGCGCGGCGACGCGATTGCGGCCGTTGCCGACGAGCGCCCAGTAGCGGCGCGTCGGTGCGTGCGCCGTGGCGATCTTCGCGATCGACTCCCGCCGTCGCAGCAGCTCGGTCATCGCGTCGGGCAGCGCGCGCAGCCCCTTCAGCAGGTCGTGCTCGTGACGCGGCGCGCGCCCGAGCACGTGTCCGGCGATCGCCGCCGACAACAACGCGCCGGCCGCGATCTGTGCGTAGAACGCCTTCGTCGACGCGACGCTCATCTCGACGTCGCGCCCATCCGACGTGAACAGCACACCGTCGGACTTGTCGCAGAGGTCGCTGCCGCGGCGGTTGACGATCGCGACGACGGTCGCGCCGCGCGCGCGCAGCAGGTCGACCGTTCGATTCGTGTCGGTCGTCGTGCCCGACTGACTGACCGCGACGACGAGCGTGTCGCGCATGTCGTCGCGCAGGTGGAATCCCGACAGCTCGGTTGCCGGTTGGGCCTGCACGGACGGGCCTTCGCCCTCCAGCAGCGGTTCGAGCAGCGCCGCGATGCCCTGGCCGGCGACGGCGGCCGTGCCCTGACCGATGACCTGGATCCGGCGAATGCGACCGCTTCGCAGCGCATCCACGGTCTGCGACGGCATCGTTTCGGGACCGAGCCGCGCGCGCAGCCGGCCGCCGACCTCGACGACGCGCGACCGCAGCGTCTTTCGCAGCGAACGCGGCGACTCGCCGATCTCCTTCAGCAGGAAGTGCGGCGCGTCCCCGTGGTCGATGTCGCGCGTCGTGATGACGGCGCGGCCGATGTCGCGGTCGGTCAGCGGCAGCGGCGTGCCGTCGTAGGCCATGCGTCGCACCCCTTCCGGCGTGCCGGCCGCCGCCGCGTCGAGGATGACGACCTGTCCCTGACTCGCCGACGGATTCACCGGGTTGCCCGGCGTCTCGCCGTCGAGCCGCAGATAGCGCGGTGTCTCCTCGACGAGTCCGTACAGCTCGCTCGCGACGACGAACGCGTCCTCGGCGAAGCCGACGTAGAGCGCCTGTCCGCTGCCGCGGAGTGCCATCGCGGTCAGCGACGGCTGCGCCGCCGTCGCCGCCGCGATCGCAACCGATCCGACGAACGACGCGACCGTTCGGCGGAATGCCTCGACGAACTCGACCCCTTCGTCGAGGCGTCGCGCGACGAGCACCGGGATGACCTTCGCGTCGGTCGTGATGTCGTCCGCGATCGCGAGCGCGGCGTCGGTCTTCAGTTCGGCGTGATTGTCGACGTCGCCGTTCAGGACCGCGACGACGTTCGCACGCGCGCCACCATCGGTCTCCTCCTGGTTCAGCGGGTGCGCGTTCGGCGGGCTGATGATCCCGATGCTGGCCCAGCGCGTGTGCGCGAGGACGGCCGCCTGCGCCGTGTCGGCCTGCAGCGCGCGCCGCAGCCATTCGTCGTCTCGGATCGCCTCGCGCAGGGCGCGGACGTTGTCGCCGAGTTCGCCGATCTCCGCCGAACGCTTGTAGACGAAGCTCAGGACGTCGCCGGCGACGCGCACCGCCGTCGACGTGAACAGCCGATTCGCGAGCCGCGGCGCCAGCGCCTGCGCGAACGACGGTGCGTGAACGTCGAGCCCGTGGCCGGTCACGTAGACGTGGAGTCCGGCCGAGTCGCGGCCGCGGACTTCGAGCCGATCGAGCGCCGAAAGCGCGGTCTGGATCGAGCCGTAGGCCTCGCGACTGCTCGCGCTCGCGGCGGGTCCGGCCAGGTCACGGACCGCGCGCGCGTGCCGAAGCCGATCGCCGAGGATCGCGAACACGGCGTCCTTGAACCGGATCATCGCCGCGTTGATCGACTCGACCGTCACCGTGTCGAGCGACGCGCGGTCGCCGTCGAGGGCGGCTTCGATCGCCGCGACGCGGGACTGCAGCTCCGTCAGCGACGTCGTCAGCTCGGAGTCGAGGGC
>JAEYTU010000359.1 GCA_023433825.1 Planctomycetota bacterium | reverse complement strand
GCCGAGAGTCGCAGCACGTTCGGCGTCGTCGCGCCGGCCGCCGACTGGACGTACGGACGCGCGTCCTTCGTGTGCCAGTACAGCAAGAGCCCGGGGACCAGTTCGCCGCCGTCGAGCAGCGGCTCCTCGGCGACTTCGACGTGCAGGTCGCCGCGCCCGGGCAGCGAACCGTGCGCGAGCACGTGCGCCGTGCGGCCGACCGAGAGCGGCGCGAGTTCGAGACGCCGGCGACCGTCGGTCGGCGTGAGCCGAAGTTCGTCGCAGAGTCCCGCCGTCCACTGGTCGAGTCCGATCAGGCTCCCAGGAATGTGGCCGTCGGCATCAGCGTTCAGCGCCAACGATCCGAAACGCCCGTTCTGCGGAAGGTCGCGGCGCGGCAGTTCGGCGCGCGCGCGCAGCAGTCCGTCCAGCAGATACCCGGTCGGCAGGAACGACCCGGCGTCGGGATCGGCCGGCGCGTCGTCGGGCGGTGTCGGGACGCGTTCGGGAACGACGACGACGCGGCGCCCGTCGACCTTGACGATGCGCTCACGCTCGGGCGGGAGGTCGCCGCCGTGGATCACGAAGACCTGCGCATCGTGCGGCGGCGGCGACGCCGCGAGCGCCGCGCGCACGAGCGCGGTCACGTTCGCCGCGCCGAGCAGGGCTTCGGCAGGGAGTTCGAGGACGTTCGCGACGCGACCGTCGAGCCGCACGCGGTTGCCGGTCACACGCGCCCACGCCGTGCGCAGCGATCCGCTCGTTCGTCGTGGCTGCGGGGCCGGCGTCGAGCCGTAGCCCTCGCCGCCGAAGAACGCCTGCTCGATCGCTTCGCGCGGGGCCGTGAACGGCGCCTGCGGGATCGAGACCGGCAGCACGTAGACGTCGACGGTCGCGTCGATCGCGCGCGGTGTCTCGGGGCGTCGCGTCGCAGCCTCGCCGATGGCCACCGCGCCGGCGTCGTCGAATCGGATCGACGCGAGCCGCGCCACCGCCGCACCGTCGCGCTGTGCACTGCGGACCCGCAGCAGCACTTCACCGGTCGCCCAGAGCCGACGGTCGCCGAGCGTGATCTGCACGTCGCGGTCGGTGTTCGCGGCGGCGGCATCGTCGGCGTGGATCACGGCGTCGCCGGCCAGCACTTCGATCGGGCCGACGGCGCGCAGCGCCAGCGTCAGCGACGTCGCTTCGGGGCGAACCGGCAGCAGGCAGGTGAACGGCGTCGCGCCGAGCTCGCGCGCCATCCGCCGGCCGTCGACGTACGGGACGATCGCCGCGCCGCCGTCGTCGACGATCTCGACCGCTGCCGTGGCGACGCGGATCTCGTCGGTGTCGCCGAGTTCGATCGCGTGCAGTCCGCGCAGCGGCGCGAACCCGGTGTCGGCGCCGTAGGCGAGCGCGCGGACCTGCCACGTGCCGGCGCGGAGCTGGAGTTCGGCCGGGAGTGCGTCGGTCTGCCAGCGGGCCGGGTTCGCGGCGTCCTGCGTCAGCGGGACGACGACCGGTGGCAGGCCGTCGCGATACCACTCGGTCTCGACGGCGAAGACCCCGCCGACGGGCCGGGCCTCGACGGCCAAGCGATGGACGGAGCCCATGCGCATCCGACGCGGCGGATCGAAGGCGACGTTCGGCAGTCGGCGCGGCGCGAGCGCGATGCCTGCCGCGAGTTCGGCGTTCGGGACGCCGGCGCGAACGACGCCGTTGCAGACGATCGTGTAGCTCGCGAAGCCGGCCGGCAGATGCTGAAGCCGCACCAGCACCGTTTCGAGGTCGTCGGCCGTCGTCGTCAGGTCGAAGCGAATCCGGTTCGCATCGATCGACACACCGCCGATCGCCACCGCGTCGACGCCGACGCCGGCCTCGGCCGTGTAGTCGACGACTGCTGCGCCGAAGGCCTGCGTCAACGCCGCCGACGCGAGGTCGGGACCGGCGACGCGCAGCGTCAGGTCGCGGTCGGCGATCGTCGCGCGGGACGCCGTCAGTACGCTCGCGCGCAGCGTCGCGGATGCGCGCTGCAGGTCGATCAGCCGCCCGCCGAGGCGATAGCTCTCGGCGAACGCGACGGCGGCGAGCGCTTGTCGCGGCGCCGACCATCGCGTGTCGGTGTTCGTCGGCGACAGCCCGCCGACGACGGCTTCGGGCCGCCACGGCGGCGCCCACGTCTGGACCAGCGTTCCGAGCGTGTCGGTCCATCGCAGTGCGAGGCGTTGGACGTCGCGATCGGCGCGCGCCGCATGCAGACACTGCGCGGCGCGGAGTGCCGCGATCAGGCCGAACGAGCCGATGCGCGGGAGTGGGGCGACGGACGCGGACGGCGTGTCGTTCGTCGGGATCGCGGTCTCCGAGTCGACGAGGCGGAGATCGGGATCGAGCTGCGTCAGCGCGTCGAGCAGCCGACGGGCGGCGGCGAGTGCGCGTTCGTCGCCGGTGTCGCGCCCGAGGCACGCGAGGAACCACGCCAGAACGGCGCCGTCGCCGGGCATTCGTGCGTGGACGTCGAGGCGCGGCGCGAGGTGCGTCGGCTCGTACCACGCGGGGATCGTTCCGTCGGTGCGTTGGTTGTCGATCAGGAACGCGGCCGTCGCGCGGCACGCGTCGAGGATTCGAGCGCGGCGATCGGGGAGGTACGTCGCGAGTTCGAGCAGCCACAGGTTCGACCACGCCGTGTCGGTCGCCTGATAGGCGCCCGGCACCGGCGCGTCGTCGCCGGCGATCGCGAACGTCGGTTCGGTCGCGCCGGCGGGCATCCGGACCTCGGCCGGTCGAAGGCCGGCGCGTCGCGGCAGCGCGAGCACGAGGTCGACGATCCGTCGCGCACGTTCGCCGGCCGCGGGGTCTGCGGCGCCGCGGCGCGCGAGGGCGAGCGCGGCGAGCAAGTCGTTGCGCGTCGTTCGGAAGCGGGCGAGCACTTCGCCACCGCGACCATCGGCGCGCGGCAAGTAGCCGACCGGCTGGCCGGACAGCGAGCCCTCGCGGAACGCTTGGCCGAGCAGTTCGTCGTTCGCGCGCTCGGCGGCGGCAGTCAGCGACGGGAGTCCGCCGCCGCGTTCCCAGTCGGCGAGACGCGGGCGAGCTTGGCGGCGGAACGCGTCGACGATCGCTGCAGGCAGTAGTTGGTCGGGGGCGCCGATCTGCACGGTCAGCGCGTGGGCGAACCCAACGTCCTCGGCGCGGACCGAAAGTCCGTCGGCGAGCGGGGCGAAGGGCGGCGCCGTCGCGCGATCGGGGGCGCCGGTCGCGAGCAGGCCATGCCGGACGACGCCGGCCTCGGGGTCGGCCCACAGCGCTTGCGGGATGCGGCGATCCGCCGCCAGGCGTTCGACGTCGGCGAGCAACGCCAGCGCGCGGTCACCGCGCCGGACGAACGCCAGCGGAACGTGCCACGCGTCGTCGCCGACCGGCGCGCCGGCTGCGGCGGCGTGCGGCACGAACCACTCGTCGGCCGGCGCGCCGCCTGCAAGCCGGTAGCCGATCGACAGTTCGACGACGGCGCTGCGGAGCCCGACGCGGTCCACGACTTCGACGGCGATCCGATCGCGGCCGTCGACGCGGGCCGTCATCGTGATCTGATG
>JAEYTU010000510.1 GCA_023433825.1 Planctomycetota bacterium | reverse complement strand
CGCGCCGCGCCGCGCTGCGCGGCGACCGTTGCACCGGCGCGCGGTGCACCGTTGTCGTCGGTCGCGCGGATCCGAAGGCGGAGCGTCGCCGTCGCTTCGTCGACGTTCTGCACGTAGCGGCGGAACTCGCGCGGTCCCGGCATCCGAATCCGTGCACCGAGGAGTTGCGCCGGCGCGCTCTTCGGCGAGCGCAGTCGCAGCATCGCGATGCCCGGTGGCACGTCGGTCAGGCGAACGACGTGGTCGCGCGCGCCGAGCGTCGCCGGCAGCACGGCGACCTCGCGTTCGTCGAGGGAGACCGTCGTCGCGCCGGCGCCGCCGACGACCGTCAGCTCGAGTTCGGCACCGGTGAACGGCACGAGGATCGGCACGGCGACGCGTGCTTGCAGCGGCGACGCGGCGTGCCCGGTCCAAGCAGCGATGCGCTCGTGGCTCAGCTCCGGGCGCGGTCCGGCGCGACCTTGGCCGGTCATGCCGAGCAGACGGGCCACGTTCGCAGCGAACGCCTCGTCGTCCGGCGGCGGCAGCACGTCGCCGGGTACCGCGAAGCCGACCGCGTCGCGGCGGACGAGGCTCGCGAGATCGGCGAGGAACTCGGCACTGCCGTCGGCGGGCGCGACCGGCACGGTCAGCAACAGCGGATGGTCGGGCGCGTCGAACGCGAACTTCGACAGCGCGCGAACGACCCGCACGCGCGCCCGGTCGGCGTCGGCGCCGGTCAAGTCGAGCGGCACCAACAGCGGCGGAGCGTTGCGCGTTCGGCGGCCGAACCACGCCCAACCGGATCGCAATCCGAGGTCGCCGCTCGCGCTGGCGAGGTCGAATTCGGTCGCGAACCAGACCGACGGGTTCGCCTCGCGCATCGAGCGGCACAGGTCGACGGTCAGCGCCGTCGGCTGGTCGGCCGCGAGCGTCGGCACGACGAGCAGCAGGTTCGCGGCGGCGGGGAGCAGGCGCGCGAGCCGACCGGCGGCCGCGTGCGCGGACGACCGTTCCGAGACGTCGACCGCGAGTGGGATCCGCAGCGCCGCGTAGACGTGGTGGTCGGCGAGGCGTTCGAGCCAGGGCTGCAGCGCCGCCGCCGCCGCCTCCTCGAACGTCGCGCCGGCGAACGTGCACAACACGGCGTTGACGTTCCGATGCCGCAGTGCGACGAGGTCCGCGTCGGCGAACTCCGGTCGCTGGTCGCCGTAGTCGACGACGACGAGTCGGAAACCGGGCGTCTCCAATGCGCCGGGCGCCGGTGGGAACCGTTCGCTCTGCAGTTGCAGCAGCGGCTCGGGCGCTGCCAGCGCCGGGTAGCTGGGACCGGCCTGCGGCCACAGCAACAGTGCGACGACGAGCCCGATCTGCGCGACTCCGGCGCCGATCAGCAGGACGACGTGCGAACGGCTGAGGCGGATCATCGGCGCCAGAACGACGGGGCGAGCAACGCCAGCAACGGCAGGATCTCGAGTCGCCCGAGCAGCATCTGGAACGACATGACGATCTTCGCCCAGCCCGGCAGCTCGCCGAACGAGCCGTACGGACCGACGTTGATCGCTCCGTCGAGGGCGAGGCCGAACTCACCGGTCGGCAGGCGCGTGACGGCGGTCAACCCCGGACCCGTGCAGCCGAGCATGCTGGCGCTCGACGACAGCGAACTGAGGACGCCCATTCCCGGTTCCAGCGATAGCAGCATCGCGCCGAGTCCGACCGAGGCGGCCCACAGCAACGCCATCGCGAGGATCGCCGAGACGACGGCGTTCGGCAGCACTTGGTCGTCGACCTTCAGCTTCTCGATGCTCTTCGGCCGGATGAAGTGTCGCACCGTGTACGTGATCAGTTTCAGGAACACGAGCAGGCGCAGGATCTTCAGCCCTCCCGACGTCGAGCCGGTGCAGGCACCGATCAGCATGCAGCCGATCAGGATCATGACGGCGGGCCGCGGCCACTGCTGGAAGTCGACGCTGCAGTAGCCGGTCGACGTCATGACGCTGACGACGTTGAACGCCGCGTGACGCAGGCATTCACCGATCCTCGAGTAGTCGTGCATCGAACCGGTCAGATCGTCGGGCACGTGTGCGCCATACAAGCGCAGGACGATCGTGACGAGGCCGACGACGAGCAGTGTGTAGTAGACGTAGAGCCGGAACTCGGGACTCTGCCAGAGCAGCGACGGTCGGGTGACGCCGTTCGTCAGCCACGCGTAGAGCAGCGGAAAGTTCGTGCCGCCGATCCACATGAAGACCAGCACGACGAGTTCGATCGGCAGGCTTTCGTAGGCGCCGATCGACGCATTGCGCGTCGAGTAACCGCCGGTCGACAGCGTCGTCATCGCGTGGCACAGCGCGTCGAACGCCGGCATCCCGCACAGCGTGAGCAGTCCGAACGCGGCGAGCGTCAGCGCCGAGTAGAGGCGGAACAGCAGGCGGCCCTGCTCCTGAAGACGCGGTCGGATCGTCTCGCTGCCGATGCCCGCGTACTCGCTCGACAACAGGTTCTTGCCGATCGCGCCCATCGCCGGCAGCAGGACGAGGAACGCGAGGATGATCCCGAGTCCGCCCATCCACTGCAGCATCGCGCGCCACAGCAGCAGGCTCGCCGGCAGCGATTCGACGGCCGGCGTGCGGCTCGAGCCGAACACCGAGGCGCCGGTCGTCGTCAGCCCGCTGAACGACTCGAACAGCGCGTCGGCCCCGTGGCGCAGCGCGCCGGACCAGACGAACGGCACGGCCGCCAACGCGCCGGCCAGCAGCCATGCGAAGGCGACGACGGCGATCCCTTCCTTGCGGAAGAACTGCGCCGGCTGCGCACGTCCGCCGCCGAACCGCAGCAGCGCGGCGACGGCGAGGCCGAGCACGATGCAGGCGCCGAACCCCGACGTCGTCGCGTATCGGGCCTCGGTCTCGGTCTCGTAGAGCGACACGGCGAGCGGGACGACCGCCGACAACCCGAAGAACGCGGCGAACCCCGCGAGGATGCGTGCGACCTGCGCGAGGTTCATCTGAAGTCGGTGTCGGTGCGGGAAGGCATCGAGGGCGCGGAGCATAGGCACCGTCGTCGCGATCCTCGACAGTGCGCGCGGTCGACGGCGACGTCGGTTCGCCGCGATCGCCTCGCTATGCTCTCCGCCCTTCGTCTCCTCGACGCCGCCCCGTGATGCGACTACTGCCGATCCTCCTGCTGTCGATGTTGACCGTCTCGTGCGCCTCGTCGCGGCGGGACTGGCGCGAACTCGCGCTCCCCGACGTCCCGTTGCAGGATGCGTGGGGGACGTTCGAGCGCTACGCGAGACAGACCGGGCACCCGGCGGAACCGCAGGAGACCGATCGCGGACTGCGGATCTACGTCAGCAAGTGGTCGACGCGCCCGATGTCGATCGGTCGCCGCGGCGGCATGGGGGGGAGGACGCGCCTCCGCGCCGAGTTCGTGCCGCTCGCCGAGTCGCGCGCGCATGCCGGCGAGTCGTTGGCCGGATGGCTGATCCGGTTCTGCATCGAGCGTCAGACCGTCAAGGACATGGCGCGGACGATGCAGCCGGACGAAGACGACTGGAGCTACGAGGGCCAGGACACCGATCTCGAACGCCAGCTCGAGGCGCACCTACGGGTCCACTTCAAGATGCCGTTGGTCGGCAGCGAATGACCGGCAGATCTGGCCGACCCGATCGACGCCCGCATCGCCTGTCCGCATCGCCCACCCGCACCGAAGCAACACGCACGTGACCGAGCAAGAGATCGTCCATCACTACTCCGCGGAGGCGGATCGCGGCGGCATCTGGCGCCACGCGCGGGCCGTCACCGCGTACCCGATGGTCGCGTGGCACCATCGCGGCCTCGTCTGGAACTTCGCGCGGCGCGAACTGCTGGGCCGCTTTCGCGGCAGCCTGCTCGGCGTGTTCTGGGTCATGGTCCAGCCGCTGTTCCTGTTCGCGATCTACTACCTGGTGTTCGGGTACCTGTTCGGCGGCGGTCGGGCCAGCGGTGAGCTCGGCAGCGGCGCACCGAGCGCGGAGTTCGCGCTGTACCTGTTCAGCGGCGTCACGATGCTGCTGGCGTTCAACGAAGGAACGTCGCGCGCCTGCACGGTCGTCGTCGACAACGGCAACCTCGTCAAGAAGGTCGCGTTCCCGAGCGAACTGCTGCCGCTGCATCCGATCCTCGTCGCACTCGCCGTCTACGTCGTCGCGACGCTGATGATGATCGTCGGCGGACTGGCGCTCGGTGGCTTGCAGCTCGACGCGATGTTCGCGTTCTGGCCGCTCGTGCTGGCGATCCAGTTCCTGCTGACGCTCGGCGTCGGACTCGTGCTGGCGCAGCTCTACGTCTTCAGTCGCGACCTCAGCCACCTGTGGGGCATCGCGGCGCAGACGCTGATGTTCGTCACGCCGGTCTTCTGGCAGCGGTCGTTGATCGAGAGCACGCCCGGGAACGTCGAGGGCCCGATGGTCCTGTTCCTGTGGAACCCGCTGTACTCGATGCTCGCCGCGCAGCGTCAGGTGCTCGGACTCGGCGCGACCGTGCACGAACCGTTCGCGCAGAACGTGACGATCGCCGCCGCGTGGGCGCTGTTCTTCCTCGCGGTCGGGTTCGGGATGTTCACGAGCCGACGCCACAAATTCGCGGATCTGGTCTGACGCATGGTGTTCGAACCCGCCATCTCCGTGCATCGGATGTCGAAGGTCTACCGGCTCTACTGGAGTCCGTTCGGCCGCCTGCAGGAGTCGCTGCCCTGGAACAAGCGCCCGCGCCACCGTGCGGTCCCGGCGCTGCTCGACGTGCACTTCGACGTTCCGCGCGGTGCGTGCGTCGGCCTGATCGGCGGCAACGGTGCCGGCAAGTCGACGCTGCTGAAGATCCTGACCGGGACGACGTTCCCGAGTTCCGGCGGCTACACGATCCGCGGTCGCATCGCGAGCCTGCTCGAACTCGGCGCCGGCTTCCACATCGAGTTCACCGGCCGCGAGAACATCTACATGAACGCCGCGATGATGGGACTGTCGCGGCGGGAGACCCGTTCGCGGTTCGAGGCGATCCTCGACTTCAGCGAACTGCACGAGTTCATCGACGCGCCGCTGCGGACGTACTCGTCGGGGATGATGGCGCGGCTCGGCTTCAGCGTCGCCGTCGCGACCGATCCCGACGTGCTGATCATCGACGAGATCCTCGCCGTCGGTGACATGCACTTCCAACGCAAGTGCGTCGACCGGATCTGGGACTACAAGCGGCGCGGCAAGACGATGTTCTTCTGCTCGCACTCGCTCTACGACGTCCGCCAACTCTGCGACGAAGCGATCTGGATGAAGCACGGCCGCATGCAGATGAAGGCCGACGCCGTGACCGTCACGAACGAGTACGCGACCTACGAGAACCAGTTGTCGGCGTCGCAGGAGGAAGCTGCGAACAAGCTCGCCGGCGAGCAGGCCGCGCTGCAGCAGACGACGCGCGTCGAGGACGACCATCCGCGGATCCTCGATGCGCGACTGGTCGACCCGCGCACCGGCGAGTCGCGGAACACGTTCGCGCCCGGCGAGACGGTCGCCGTTCGCGTGCGGATCCGGAATGCGAAGCAACGCGTCCCGCTGCAGCTCGCGATCGGCTTCACGCGCAGCGAAGGCACGCTGATGTTCGCCGGCCACACCGGAATCGAAGGGGTCGAACTCGACTTCGACGCGGCATGGGTCACGCTCGTCGTGCCCGATCTGACGCTGCTGTCCGGCGAGTTCGTCGTGCCGATCTGGCTGCTCGACGGCAACGGTTCGCACCGCTACCACGAGCGTCCGGCCGAGGCGAACCTGATCGTGCAGAACCGGACGAAGGAGGTCGGCCTGTTCCGCCATCGCCACGAGTGGCAGATCGAGCCGATCGCTGCGGAGATCGAGACGCCGTGACCGACCTGTCGGTCCTGATCGTCAACTACAACTCGTGGCGCGTCTGCGTGGATGCGCTGCGTTCGCTGCGCGCCGCGCCGCCGCGGTTGCCGAGCGGGGCCAGCGCGAAGTTCGAGGTCATCGTCGTCGACAACGCGTCGCCGCTGCGCGACGCCGACGCCGAACGCGAAGTGGAGTCGCTGCTCGCCGAACTCGACGGCCGGCTGATCCGTCACCACGAGAACGGCGGCTATAGCAAGGGGATGAACGTCGCGTACCGCCACGCGCGCGGGCGCTACCTGCTGGTCTCGAACCCCGACGTCGTCTTCCTGCCCGGCTGCATCGACGCGCTGCTGCATCGCATCGCCTGGGATCCCGAGACCGGTGCCGCCACGCCGGAGGGATTCTGGGATCTCGGCTGCGATGCGCGCCTGCCACCGAACATCCTGCCGACGCTGCGCGATCTCGTCGCGCTGACCGCCGCTGCGCTGAGCCCGCGCTTCGTCCGTCGGTACTCGCGCCGCCGAACGCGCGACGCGCTCGCCGTCTGGGACGCGAAGCACGACGTGTCGCTGACGATGCTGTCGGGCTGCTGTTTCCTGATGGAGCGCGCGTTCGTCGATCGGATCGCCGACGCGCCGGGACGGATCCTCGACGAACGGTTCCCGCTGTACTTCGAGGACACCGACCTCTCGATGCGCGTGCGGCGCGCCGGCAAGACGATCCAGCAAGTGCACGGGGCGCGCCTCGTGCACCTCTACAACCGCTCGGGTCAGACCGATCAGGACACGGCGATGTCGCGGTACTGGATCAGTCGGCGCCTCTACTACCGGAAGTGGTACGGCCCGCTCGGCGGGTTCGTCTACGACCTGACCCGGCGGCTGCTGCGAACGTCGTTCGCCAAGCGCCGCGCGGCGCTGCAGCCGAACCTCGTCGTCCACGACGCCGGCACGTCGACCGAGAAGCCGGTGCTGCGGCTGCCGCGGCGCTGCGATCGCTTCCTGGTCGAGATCGCGCTCGATCCGGCGTTCTACCTCGCGGCGGGGACGTTCGGCTCCGGCGACTCGTGGACGCCGAGCGACTCGCTGTTTGCCGGCTTCGGCCCGACGAAGTTCTGGTTCCGCGTCTGCGAGGTGAAGGGTCGCCGCGCCGAGCTGCTCGGCGTCTACCACTACACGCGGGTCTACGCGCCGGTCCGGGAGGCCGCCGCGACGGTCGGGAACGCCGATGAACGCCGCTGACGTTCCGCCGACGCTGTCCGTCGTCGTGCTGTCGTGGAACACGCAGGCGTTGACGCTGGCGTGCCTGCGCGCGCTCGCCGCCGAGACGCCGCGCCACGCGCGCGAGGTCATCGTCGTCGACAACGGCAGCCACGACGGGTCGGCGACGGCGATCGCGGCCGAGTTCCCGCAGGTGCGCCTGCTGCGCAACCAACAGAACCTCGGCTACGCGGCCGGCAACAATCAGGGCGCCGCCGTCGCGCGCGGGACGTTCGTCTGTCTGCTGAACTCGGACACCGAGGTTCGCGAAGGCGCGCTCGACCGCTGCGTCGACTGGCTCGTCGAGCACGCCGATTACGGCGCCGTCGCGCCGCGCCTGTCGAACACCGACGGCTCGGTGCAGCGCGCGTGCATGCGGTTCCCGGGGATCGCCGTCGCGCTGTGCTTCGACACCGTGTTCGGCAAGGTCTGGCCGGGGTCGCGCGTCGAGGCGCGCTACATGATGCGCGACTTCGACCACCTGACGAGCCGCGACGTCGACCAGCCGCCGGGCGCCTGTTTCGTCGTGCGCCGCGACGAGTACGCGGCAGGCGGTGGTCTCGACCCCGAGCTGTTCCTGTTCTTCAACGATGTCGACCTGTGCCGGCGGCTGTGGAACGCCGGACGACGGATCCGCTACCTCGCCGAGGCCGAGGTCGTCCATCACGGCGGCGCGTCGACGAAGGCGTTCTCGCAGTTCGTCGTCGTCTGGCACCGCAACCGGCTCGCGTACTACCGCAAGCACCACGGCCGCGCCGGCTACCGGTTCGTCCGCGCGATGGTGCGCTGGCGCGGCGTCGAGGAGTGGTTCCGGCTCGGCCGGCGGCATCGCGATCCGGTCGAACGTCGCGCCGCGCGTGCGCACCTCCGCTCGGCGATCCGGGAGATCCTCGCACCGTGAAGGTCGCACTCGCGTGCACGAACTTCCCGCCGGAGTTCGTCGGCGGCACCGAAC
>JAEYTU010000351.1 GCA_023433825.1 Planctomycetota bacterium | reverse complement strand
GATCGGTGGGTTCGCCGACGACGACGACGTGCGACGCGCGCTGTTCACGGCCTGCAACAAGATCGGCGTCATGGAGCTGAATCGCCCCGAGGACGTCGAGTGGAACGCGGTCGATCGCAGTGGCCGCGCGCGGATCTATGTCGCGTTCACGAATCACACGCTGCAAACCGCACTCGATCAGGAGGGGCGCGTCTTCGATCCGAACGAACACGCGCGACTCGCACCGAAGCGCAATGACCGCGTCGGCTCGATCGTCGCGATGGAGGAGACCGATCCGACCGATCCCGGTGCGTCACGCGCGTTCGGCTACTGGGTCGTCTGGCGCGGAACGACCGGGCGTGGCCTCTTCGACGCCGCGTGCCCGGACAACCTGATGCTCGATCGCGACGGCGGCCTCTGGTTCGGCACCGACGGCAACGTCGGCGTCAATGGCACGGCGGACGCGATCTACTACCTCGACCTCGACGTTCGCAATCGCGCTGGCGCGCCGGGCATCGTGCGCGCGAGCTTCGGGAGGCCGTTCCGTGTCGTCGCGACGCCGAGTGACGCCGAGGCGACCGGCCCGTGTCTGACTTCGGACGAACGGACACTGTTCCTCGGTGTGCAGCATCCCGGCGAGGACTACGTGCAGCGGCCGAGCAAGTGGCCGCCGCGGTGAACGAACGGTGAAAGTCGCCGCCGTGCTCGTCCCGTCGGCCGTGCTGCTGGCGCTCGTGCAGATCGGTCATGCCCCTCACGATCCGCTCGCCGTCGCGCGCGCGTCGCGCACCGTCGTCAATCACGAGGCATCGGTCCCGCCGCAGTGCTACACGCGAACGGCGGGCGTCGCGAACCCGTGCTGGACCTGTCACACCGTGCCGCGCGCGCCCAACCACATGGACGACTCCGATCTGCAGCGGGAGTACGCGTTCAGCGACTTCGCGCGCACGAATCGGTGGACGAACCTGTTCGTCGATCGCTCGGCGGCGATCGCCGCGACGTCCGACGACGAGATCCTGAAGTGGATCCGATCCGACAACTACGAGGCCCTCGTCGCGTCGATGCGAACCGCGAAGGACTACGAGGGCTATCGACCCGACCTCGATCTCGCGCGCGGCTTCGACGCCGACGGCTTCGCAGTGGACGGCAGCGAGTGGCGCGCGCTTCGCTACAAGCCGTTCCCGGGCACGTTCTGGCCGACGAACGGCAGCGTCGGCGACGTGTTCGTCCGATTGCCGCACGCGTTTCGCGCCGACGCCGACGGTCGTCCGTCGCGCGCCGTGCACCGCGCGAACTTCGCGCTGCTCGAAGCCGTGCTGTGCGCCGACCCGGATGCGCCGGACGAAGCCCTCGACCGGCGGATCGAACCGATCGACGAACGCGAGGTCGGTGCCGACGTCGACGGCGACGGCGCGATCGACGGCGTCGTCGAGCGCATTCACCGATTGCCGACGCGCTATCTCGGTGGTGCGCGCGACGTCGTCGTGCAGCGGTACGTGTTCCCCGAGGGAACGGAGTTCCTGCACTCGCTGCGGTACGTCGATCCGGACGCGCCATGGCGAGTCGCGCAGCGGCTGAAGGAACTGCGCTACATGCGGAAGGTGCTCGAACTCGACGCGTGGGGGATGCAACGCGCCTACGAGCGCGAGATCGACGAGAAGCTCGCCGGTCGCATTCCGACGCCAGCCGGATCCGCGACGTCGGGATTGCGTGGGCGGTTCGGATGGCAGTTGCAGGCGTGGATCGAGGACGCGCACGGTCGGCTGCGATTGCAGACCGACGAAGAGCACCGCGCCTGCATGGGCTGTCACGGTGCGCTCGGCGTGACGGCGGACCACACGTTCGCGTTCGCGCGGAAGGTCCCCGGCCGTGACGGATGGCGGCAGCAGGACCTTCGCTCGATGCCGGACGCGCCACAGTCCGGGCACACAGATCCGGAGACACTGACGTGGTTCCGTCGCGTCGGTGGCGGCGACGAGTTCCGTGCGAACGACGAGGTGCGCGCGCGGTTCTGGCGCGACTCGGTGCTCGACGAGGCCGAAGTGCGACGCGCGGCGATCGGCGGTGATCGCGATCTGCTGCATCTCGTCGCGCCGTCGCGCGACCGAGCGCTGCGTCTCGCGAAGGCCTATCTCGCGATCGTTCGCGAGCAGAGTTTCACGAAGGGCCGCGACGCCGTCCTCGGTCCGATCGTCGATGTCTTCGAACGGATCGACACCGAGACGACGGGGCTCGGCGAGCGCGACTTGGTGTTCCGCGACGGCCGGCTGTGGCTGCGCTGGTGAGGCGCTCGGCCCGCGACAGTTGACCTCCCGTCGACCCGTCTCGATATTGCGCCGCCTTCGCGCGTCGCGTCGCCGTCGGGAGAGCCGGCGATCTCTGCGCGACGATCCGTGACACCCCGATCACCTCTGTTGAGACCCGCGACGACGCCATGCCCTCGATCGAAGAGAACAAGAACTCCTGGGACGGACACTACGACTGGAAGTACGGCGGCGAGGAGTGGTCGCACTTCTGGGGATCGAGCTGGATGTTGTGGCACGGAACGCTCCGGCCGCGCATCGCGCGCTACATCCCGTGCGAGACGATCGTCGAGATCGCGCCGGGGTTCGGACGCATTTCGCAGTTCCTGATCCCACTCTCGAAGAACCTGATCGCCGTCGACCTCGCCGAGAAGTGCGTGAAGGCGTGCCGTGAACGATTCGCGGCATTGCCGTCGGCGAAGTTCGTCCAGGGCGACGGCAAGTCGCTGAAGGAAGTCGCGACCGCGAGCGCGGACTTCGTGATCAGTTGGGACTCGCTCGTGCACGTCACCGGCGACGTGCTGAACGGCTACATCGACGAGCTGAAGCGGATCTTGAAGCCGGGTTGCAGCGCGTTCCTGCATCACGGCAATCTCGGGTCGTACGTCGATGCGAGCACCAAGCAGCTCGTCATCGAGAACAAGCATTGGCGCGACGTGTCCGTGTCGGCGGCAACCGTCCGCAAACACGCGCAGTCGATCGGGCTGCATTGCGTGTCGCAGGAACTCGTTCACTGGTACGGCAACGACCTGACCGATTGCTTCACGACGTTCCGCCAGCCCGCGCGCAAGGACGAACCACCGGTCGAGACGAACGTCGTCGTGCACCCGTGGTTCGCGAACGAGATCGCGCACTTCGGGTGGCTGAACTCGGTCTACGGCATGCCGAAGCCCGACAAGCCGATGTTCGAGACGTGAACTTCCGCTTCGGCGCCGCCGCGGTGATTGCACTCCTCGCAGTGCTCGCCGCCTGCAAAGCCGAGCCGATCCGCCTCGCCGGAATCGTCCTCGACGCGGACGGCAAGCCGGTCGCCGGCGCGACCGTCGTGACGAGCTACAGCGAGTCCTCGCCGTTCGACTACGACGTCCTCCCGGATCCGCGCCACGACACCCCGCTGCCGACTGCGGTCCAAACCGGCGCCGATGGCCGCTTCTCGATCCCGGTCCATCTCTTCGTCGCGTACCAATTGCATGCGAACGTCGGCGACCGGCGATCGCTGCCCGCCGAACGCGCGGTCCGCGACCGATCGCCGCGCGACGTCACGCTGCGGATGCCGGGCGCGATCACGGTTCGCGGGCGCGTCGTCGACGCCGATGGTCGTCCGGTGGCGGCGTCGCGTGTGCGCGCGGTGCGGAGCGCGAGCGCTGCGAACGATTCCGACACCGACACCGACAC
>JAEYTU010000296.1 GCA_023433825.1 Planctomycetota bacterium | reverse complement strand
GCGCTGGGTCGTCCGGTGACGCCATCGTCGCTGGCCCGCGCGCGTCGGGCGCGCACGGCCGAACGCCGCGCCGCCGACGCGTTGCTCCGGCGGTTCCCGGTCCGTCCCGGTCTGCTGCAACTCGCGGACGACGACACCGTCGTCTGCCGGTGCGAGGACGTGACGCTGAAGGTCGCGCAGGCGGCGAGCGCGCTGCACGGCGACGACCTGCGCGCGATCAAGCTCGGCAGTCGCGCCGGGATGGGGCCGTGTCAGGGCCGCATCTGCCAGCCGTTGCTCGCCGATTTGTTGCGTCACCGCTTCGGCAGCCGCCGCGCGCCGACGTGTCCGGTGGCGCAGCCGCCGCTGAAGCCGGTCTCGGTCCAGACGTTCTGCGACCAGGACTGAGCCGGTCGTCGCGCCGGTGCGTATCCTCCGCCGATCGTGTCCTCGCCGTTCCCCGCGCCCGCGTCGATCCGTCGCATCGTCTCGCTCGTCCCGAGCCTGACCGAGACGTTGTTCGAACTCGGCGTCGGCGATCGGCTCGTCGGCTGCACGCGGTACTGCACGCATCCGGAGGCATTGCTGCGCTACGTGCCGCGCGTCGGCGGCACGAAGAATCCGGACCTGCAGCGAGTGCTCGACCTGCGCCCGGATCTCGTGCTCGCGAACACCGAGGAGAACCGCGCCGAGGACATCGGCTACCTGGCCGAGAAGGTCGCGGTCCACGAATCGATGCCGCGCACGGTGCAGGGCGCCGCCGAAGTCGTGCGCGCTCTCGGGACGATGCTCGGTGCCGACGACGACGCCGAGGCGATCCTGCTGGCGATCGAAGCGCAGTTGCTCCGCGCCGAAGCGGAGGCGCATTCGCTGCGTCGATTGCGCGCCTTCTATCCGATCTGGCGGAAGCCCTGGATGACGGTCAATCAGGACACGTACGTGCACGACGTGTTGCGATGTGCCGGCGCCGACAACGTCGCTGCGGCGCACGACCAGCGCTATCCGGTCGTCGACGAGGTCGCCTTCGCGGATCTCGGCGTCGACGTCGTGCTGCTGCCGTCGGAGCCGTACCTGTTCGGCCCGACGCACCGGCAGGAGATCCTCGCGGGCGGATGGTTCGGTGCGCGCACGCCGGTGTTGCTCGTCGACGGGCGTGACTTCTGCTGGCACGGCTCGCACACACCCGTCGGGATGTCGCGCGTCTTCGATCTCCTGATGCCGCTCCGCGCGCGCGCATGACGCGGCTCCGCGTCGGCGTCGAATCGCTGATTGCGTCGCTGATCGCGCTCGCGATCTACACGCTGTTCGCGCAACGGACGATGTACGGCGACGGCACCGTGCTGCTGATGAAGGCCGCCGCCGGCGACGTCCTGCACCCGAACCACTTTTCGTATCTGCCGATCCTCGTGCCGTTCGCAGACGCCCTGTCCGGATCGCGAACGCTGCACGAGAGCGCAGTGCTGTTGAGCGCGCTCGGGGCGGCGGTCGGCGTCGGGCTCGTGTACGCGGCGTCGCGGACGCTCGGTGTGGCGCGGATGCCGGCGATCGCTGCGACGGCGGCCGTCGCGACGGCGCCGTCGTTGATGTTCTTCGCGACGCTCGTCGAGTTGCACGGGCCGTTCTTCGCGTTCTTCGGTGTCTGCGCGGTGGCGTTCGCGTGGTATCGGCGCTCACCCGGGGTCTGGCGGGTCGTGTTGCTCGCACTGACGACGGCCGCTGCGTACCTCGCGCACGCGACTGGTCATCTGCTGGTCGGATTGTTCGCGACCTGGGCGGTCGCCGCGGCGTCGGACCATGCTGCGCTTCGACGCGCGATCCGCGACGGCGCCGTCCTCGCCTTCGTTCACGTCGCCCTCGTGTTCGCGGCGACGCGCGCACTGCAGTCGGTCGGATATCCGATCGGCGGCGAGCACAATGCGTCCGCGTTCGCGATGTACTTCGCCGCGTCGATCGAGCGACCGCTCGCGTTCTTCGTCACGCTGTGGAACGAGTGGCTGCTGCCGTTCGCGCCGCTGTGTGTCGCGTGGCTGTTCGCTGGACGTCGGGGTACCGGATTCGCAATCGCGCTGCTCGGCTATGTCGCGTTCACGTTCTTCGTCCTCGCCGACCATCCCGAGCACGGCGCGTATCTGCTGCCATTGGCGTGGCCGGCTGCGTTGCTGACGGTCGAAGGCCTCGGCGCGCGACGCACGGTCGTCGTCGCCGCCGTTGGACTCGTGATCGGCGCAGTCGGAATCATCCTGCACGACGAGCCGACACGCGCCGACGCGTATGTGCGCGGCGTCGACGCGGTACGCGGTCCGCAGCGCGCGATGCTTTTGTGCGCGTTCCACCTCGAAGACATGGAGGCGCGATTCGTCGGCGGGCTCGACGCGAGCGCAGACTTCTTCGAGGTGTCGACGCTGACCGACGTGCCGGCGAACGCGATGGACGCGACGGTCGCGATGATGGAGGCGCAGATCCGCGCGCTGACCGCGAGTGGACGGAAGGTGTTCGTGACCGCGGAAGCGCGGGCCCATCTCGGAACCGAGTACGCGCTGCGCAAACGCCCAGAGATCGCGCGCGTCACGGCGTTGCTGTTCGAACGCATGGAGGCCGTTCCGGTCGAATCGCACGGCTTCCGCGCGCACGAGATCCGACCGCGCTGACCGACGCCGCCCGCGCGTGCGACGGTCGCTCGACGGCCGCTCCAGTCGTGCCTACTGTCCTCGCCCCTATGCGCCTCAGCCGAATGTTGATCACGACGTTGCGCGAAGACCCCGCCGACGCCGACGTCCCCAGCCACCGCCTGCTGGCCCGCGGCGGTTACCTGCACAAGGTCGCCGCCGGCGTCTACACGTACGGCCCGTTGCTGTGGCGCAGCATCAAGAAGTGCATGGCGATCGTGCGCGAAGAACTCGACCGCCAAGGCGCGCAGGAGATCATGATGCCGATCCTGCAGCCGAAGGAGCTGTGGGAGAAGTCGGAGCGATGGGAGCGATACAAGGCCGACGGGATCCTGTTCTCGCTGAAGGATCGCAAACAGGCCGAGATGTGCCTCGGACCGACGCACGAGGAGGTCGTGACTGCGTTCGCCGACGCAATGATCACGAGCTACAAGCAGCTGCCGGTCAACCTCTATCAGATCCAGGACAAGTTCCGGGACGAGATCCGACCACGCTTCGGACTGATGCGCGGGCGCGAGTTCATCATGATGGACGCGTACTCGTTCGACGCGGATCAAGCCGGCCTCGACGCTGCGTACGAACGAATGGCCGAGGCGTACCGGCAGATCTTCACGCGGTGCGGGCTTCGGTTCTCGGCGGTGCAGGCCGACGCCGGAGCGATCGGCGGAACCGGCAGCGAGGAGTTCCACGTTCTCGCCGACACCGGCGAGGACGCGATCCTGCATTGCGAGACGTCGGGATATGCCGCGAACGTCGAGAAGGCGACGTCGATCGTCGCACCGACGCCCGACGGCGGTGCAGCGCGTCCGCTCGAGAAACACGCGACGCCCGACGTGCGCACCGTCGAGCAGTTGCAGGCGTTCTTCTCGATCGAACCGGCGCGGATGGCGAAGACGGTTCTGTATCGCGCGACGTGGATCGATCGCGTCGCCGTCGTCGCCGTGATGATGCGCGGCGATCTCGAGATCAACGACGTCAAGCTGACGAATGCGCTCGACTGTCTGGCCGTCAAGCTCGCCGACGAGAAGGAGATCGCTGCGGCGACCGGCGCCGAGGTCGGGTTCGCCGGACCGGTCGGACTGCGCGACGAGGTCACTCTGCTCGCCGATCTGACATTGCAGGGCGCGACGAACCTGTTGACCGGATGCAACGAGACCGGCTTCCACTGTCTGAACGTCAACGTCGGTCGCGATTGTCGGATGCCGGCGTTCCACGACCTGCGCCTCGCGCGCGCCGGTGAGACCTCACCGAGCGGGAAGGGCGTGCTGCGGATGATGCGCGGCATCGAAGTCGGTCACATCTTCAAGCTCGGCACGAAGTACTCGTCGCGACTCGCGGCGACGTTCATGGGTCAGAACGGCAAGCCGACGCCGTTCGTCATGGGCTGCTATGGCATCGGTGTCAGTCGAACCGTCGCAGCCGCGGTCGAACAGAATCACGACGAGAAGGGCATCGTCTGGCCGGTGCCGCTCTCGCCGTTCGAAGCCGTCGTCGCCGTGCTCGATCCGAAGCGCGAGCCGCAGAACGCGCTCGCCGAGCGAATCTTCGACGAGCTGCGCGCCGCCGGCGTCGACGCGTGCATCGACGACCGCGCCGTCAGCCCGGGCGCCAAGTTCAAGGATCTCGACCTGCTCGGCTTCCCGGTGCAGATCGTCGTCGGCCGCCGCGCGGAAGAGGGGATCGTCGAGTTCGTCGTCCGTCGGACCGGTGCCAAGGCGGAGATCGCGGCCGCGGACGTCCGCGGGAAGGTCGTCGCGGCACTTTCGTGACGTAGGATCCGAGTTGACCGGATGGTCATCGGGAACTTCCCCGAGGTAGCGTTCCGCGGACCATGAAACCTCATCTCGTTCTTCCCTTCCTCTCCCTACTGGCGTTGCCAGTCACGGCACAAGGCGCGCGCGCCTGGGCTGTCGACAGCAATCTCGACCAGCTGTTCAGCATCGACGTGACGACCGGAGCGGCAACGCTCGTCGGTTCGACCGCCGGTCCGCTCCTCGGCACTCCGTGCGGTCTCTCGTGGGTCAATGCCACGCAAACGTTGTGGACGCTCGACCTCGCGACGGGCTCGCTCGGCACGCTCAACACGACGACGGCTGCATTCACGGCCGTTCACACCGCTGCGCCCGTCGCAGGTTGGCAAGGCATGGAATGGGACCCGTCGACGGGCCGCTTCTTCCTGCTCAATCAGAACTTCAATCTCTACTCACTCGATCCCGCGACCGGCCTGACGACGCTGATCGGTGCGACCGGCGCGCCGTTGATGACCGCCATCGACATCAGCTCGACCGGCGTCCTCTACGGCATCGGGTTCAGCAACGGCGTCCTCTACACGATCGACAAGACGACTGGTGTCGCGACGGCGGGTCCGACGACCACGCCGACCGGGATGCAGGGACTGTCGTTCGGTCCCGACGGCCGTCTGTACGGCGCGAACACGAACACCGACTCGCTGTATGCGATCGACCCGGTGACCGGGACGACGACGTTGATCGGCGCGCACGGGGCCGGTGTGCAGTTCGTCAAGGGACTCGAGGTCGCGCCGATGCTGATCTCGCCGGTTCAGGTGGCGACGGTCGAAGGCAATGGCGGCAACAACTTCCCGTTCAACTCGACCGCTGCCCGCCGCTACCAGCAGATTCACAGTGACCTCGGCCTCGAAGGCCGCGCGATCACGAAGCTGTCGTTCCGCGGCAATGCCGGCAACA
Organism: Planctomycetota bacterium; assembly: GCA_023433825.1. Taxonomy (GTDB): domain Bacteria; phylum Planctomycetota; class UBA1135; order UBA1135; family UBA2386; genus JAEYTU01. The sequence continues at coordinate 875 of JAEYTU010000296.1, read as the reverse complement.
CGACGAACTACACCGGCACCTACGCCTGCGACATGGAGATGCTGATGGGTTCGTCGGTGGCGTGGAACCAAGCGACGACGTCGTTCGCGACGACGTTCATCGGCGTTCCGACGCCGGTGTTCGCTCGCCGCGTCTTCAACATCGGACCGATCGGACAGAACGCGGCGACGGGTCCGCGTCCGTTCACGGTCGACATTCCGCTCGACGCTCCGTTCGCCTACATCGGTGCCGGCTCGTCGCTCGCGTGGGAACTGCGCGTCCACTCCAACGTGCTGACCGGCAACTTCAACGCGTTCGACATCCACTCGGCACCGACCGCCGCGGGAACGAGCACGATCACCGGCACCGGCTGCGTCGCGACGGGTCGCACGTCGGCGATGACGCACACGGCGACCGCGAACGACCACGGCGGAATGCTGTTCTTCACGTCGACCGTGACGAACGGCCCGAGCAACGCTCCGACGGTTCTGGCGATCGGCTCGACCGATCCGAACCTCGCGTTCCCGGGTGTCTGCAGCAACCTGCACACGAACCTGCTCGTCACGATCAATCTCGGACCGACCAGCGCGACCGGCGCGTTCACGGGTGACAACGGCTTCGCGCTCGTGTTCCCGCAGAACCGCTTCGGCGGCGCGACGCTGTACACGCAGGCGATCTCGATCGATCCGGGTCAGGCCTCGCCGATCCAGGTCAGCCTGTCGAACGGCCGCTCGCTGCTGTTCCCGATGCCGAACACGTCGGACGTCGTCCGCGTCACGCGTCTGTTCAACAACGTCGGCGGCACGACGGCGACGCACTCGTTCGCGACGTCGTCGCTGTTCGGCTACGGCTTGGTCACGCAGTTCACGTACTGACGGCCGATCGCGGCCCATCGC
>JAEYTU010000260.1 GCA_023433825.1 Planctomycetota bacterium | reverse complement strand
GTGAAACGAAGGTGCCAGGCACCTTTGTTTCACTTTCCCCCGTCAGAGGAACCAGTCCTCGCCTTCCGTGCCGGGCGCCTTCGCTGGAATGTCGCCGCTCTCGATCATCCGCTCGAGCCACCAGTTGGTGGAGTGATAGAGGCACGTGACCTCGCGGCATTCGTGCGAGGCGTCGAAGCGCGCCAGGATGTCGGCCGTCGCGGCCTGCGTGCGCCGCGTGCGCTCGGCGTCCGCATAGGCGTCCTTGTCGGCGATGCGCGCCTTCTCGACACCGCGGTGCGCCGGGCAGTTGTAGAGCCCGTTCGGCGTCAGGACCTGACGCAGGAACTGCATGTGGCACGTCCGCGGCTGTGCCGACGTCTCGGTCCATTCGCCAGACAGCAACACCCGAAGGTTCGTGCTCGCGAGAACGCGGAACCCCGGACGCTCCAACCGCCGCGCCTCGTCGAGCAGCGCGCGCATTCGCGCACGAACGACGTCGAGCGCCTGCTCGGCCTTGCGCGGGTCGAGCACCTCGGCGCCCTCGCCGCTGCGCTCCAGGAACGGCTTGTACGAGATGTAGTCGAACCCGGCGTCGCGCGCGCGCTGCGCCGCATCGACCATCTCGTGAATGTTCTCGACGACGTGCACGTCGTCGCGCGTGCCGCCGCGCCACGTGATCACGTACGAGAACCCCATCGCGAAGCGCGGGTTCGCCGCCTTGATCTTCGGCACGTACGAACAGATCTCGTCGAGCGTCAGCGACGCGCGCGACGGCTTGTGCATCCTGCGGAACGTCTCGTTCGAACCGGCGTCGAGCGACAGACGCACCCAGTCCTGCGGACCGAGGTGCGGCGCGATCTCGAGGATCTTCTCGTTCTTGCTGCCGTTGCTGACGACGGCGACGTGCAGACCGAGCTCCTTCAGGAACACGACGAACGAGACGAATCCCGGGTACAGGGTCGGCTCGCCACCGCCGATCAGGATCACGCTCTTCAGCCCGCGCGCGGCCATCTCACGCAGTGACGCGCGGAGGTCGTCGTCGGCGTGCCGGACCTTCGAGTTGAGGATGTCCCAGTCGATGCAGTGGTCGCACGCGTAGTTGCAGGCCGTCGTCAGGTCGAGGTTGATCGACGGCGGCGCGCGGTCGGGGATCGGCGGCCGCTCCCGGCCGTCGGCGGCCGCGGCGCGCAGCGCGCGCGACCATGCGACGTAGTCGACGACCGAGTCCCACAGCGATGGTTGCTGCAGCTTCGCGGCGAAGTCGTGAACGCGTTCGCTGCCCCCATCGGCGCGCGGCGGTGCATTCGGCACCACGGCAGGGGATCGCGTCGGAACAGAGGCCGTCTTCTCGGGTTCTGGCTCGTGCATCATCGGCTCGCAGGGGAAGGCGGCGGACGATACCAGAGCCGAGCGAGACGTACCTATCAGCCCGTTGAACAACTGGCGCGCCACGCAGCCGTGCGCCTCTCGCGCACCGCCGCCCGCGAGAGCCTCGCCGAATCCGCCAATTCGCCTGCGTTTTCGCGGGGGCCGTTGCATCGAGAATCGCGCGACTGCGAGTCTCGCGAGTTCTTCAACGGGCTGCTAGCCGCCGCCGAGTACCCGGCGTGCGCACTCCAAGATCTTGGTCGGGCTGAACGGCTTCGTCATGTAGTCGTTCGCGCCCGCGCCGAGCCCCTTCTCCTTGTCGCCGTCCTGCCCCTTCGCCGTCAGCAGGACGATTCGGACCGCATCGAGCCCGCGGTCTTCGCGCACCGTGCGCGTCACGTCGAAGCCGTTGATGCGCGGCATCATGACGTCGAGGAACACGAGATCCGGCTTGTGCGTGCGGATCGCTTGCAGCCCTTCCTCGCCGTTGCGGGCTTCGAACACCTCGTAGTCGTCCTTGCGGAGCACGAACGACAACGAGCGGACGATGAACGGCTCGTCGTCGACGACGAGCACTTTGAACCGACGGCCGGCCGTCATCGAGATGCCTCACTGTCCGCGGCGATCGCCACGGCCTTGACCACGAGAACCGTGACGTCGTCGTCGTATCCGCGTCGGCCGACGAACTTGTCGACGGCCTCGAAGATCGACTTGCGAATTCCCTCGGCGGTTCGGCCCGCGTGCTCACGCAGCACGCGATCGAGCGCGTCGTCCCCGAACATCTCGCCAGCGGCGTTCGTCGCCTCGGTGATGCCGTCCGTGTAGACGACGAGCACGTCGCCGGGCGCGAGCCGCACCCGGTGCTCGCCGAACACGAGATCCGGCAGGAAGCCGAGCAGCGGATCCGTGCTGCCGATCCGTTCGACGCTGCGCGTCGCGGCGCGGAAGACCAGCGTGTCGTTGTGACCGGCGTTCGCGATCGTCGCCTCGCGCCCACCGGGCTCGAGCGCGATCGCCGCCGCGGTCAGGAACCGCTCGGTCCGCGTCAGGTCGTCGTGCAACGCCGCGGCGAGTTCGTCGAACACGCGCCCGACCCGTTCGTTTCGCCCGGCGAGGACGCGCAGCGCGGCGCGCGCCGTGACCATCAACATCCCGCTGGCGAGGTTGTGCCCCGAGACGTCCGCGACGACCGCGAGCAGACGGCCGCCGGACATCGGCAGGTAGTCGAGGTAGTCGCCGCCGACTTCGCCGAACGTCCTGCATGCGCCCGCGAGGTCGAACCCCGGAACGCGTCCGGGCTGCTGCGGCCGGAGCACGAGTTGGATCTGGTTCGCCGTCTCGAGTTCGTGGCGCAACCGCGTGCTCTGGCGAACGCCGAGCACGGCGCCGAGCAGCGACGCGACGGCGGCGGTCAGCACGCGTTCCTCGTTGTCGAGGTCCGAGTTGCCTTGGAAGCTGCCGTGCGGATTGCGGTCCATGACCATCAGCACGCCGAGCGTCGTCGCATCGGGACCGTTGCCGTACCGCACCGGAACGGCGATCAGATCCTTCCGTGCCAGCGACTCGGGCCCCTCCGACGCCGCGAACTCCTCGGCGATCGCCGCGTTCTCCTTGCCGGCCAGCCGGTGCATGCCGGCTTCGTCGCCGTAGTGCAGCGCGCGCCCGAACAGGCCGGCGCGATCGTCAGCGAGTTCCGGCTCCCTCGGGTACTGCACCGGGCGCGGTTCGCGTTCGCCGACCTCGACGACGACGTGCCCGCGGACGTAGCCCTGATTCCGCTCCGGAACGTGCTCGACGTAGACCGCCCGCTGGACACCGGCCGCCGTCACGAGGCGGCACAGCGCCAGCTCGACGATCTCGGTCTCGGTCTCGCCGGTCGGCAGCCGCGGCAGCGTCTCGATGACGAGCGCCCACTCCTCGAGCAGGAACGCCGACCGCGCATCCATGCTGTCGAGGTCGGCCTCGAGGCGCTGGTTGTCGGCCGCGAGCCGCAGCAGCTCGCGAAACATCGGCTCCATGTGCTCCGCGCCGGTCGCGTCGAACGTCAACAGTGCGAGCCCTTCGGCCGGCAGCGGCCATTCGATCGAACGTCGCCCCGGCGGCACGGCGACGCGGAACGTGTCCGCGTCACGCGAAACCGTCGCGCCGTCGTCGAAACCGCAGCGGCGGACGACCACGCCGTGCGCGTCGACGAACGTCAACGCCGGGCGACCGGTGCCGACGTCCTCCGCGAGTGCTTCGAAGCCGAGTGCGAGACCCGTCACACCATGCTCCGGTTCAGGCGTCCCGTTCGGCGAGGACCGGTCGTCGCGCGGACTTGAACATCCGCAGGACGTTCGTCCCGTCCTCGTAGCGGTACGACGCCTCGTCCATGACGGTGCGCATGATCACGATCCCGTAGCCGCCGCCTTCCTTCGGAACGCCGTCGCCGTCGCGCGCAACGGCCGTGTGCGTCGTCGGATCGAATCGCGGCCCGCGATCGCGCAGCACGACCTCGAACCCATCGGTCTCGGCGCGAAACGTGACCTGCAACGGCAGGCGATCGTCCCCGCGGTACGAATGGCGGAGGACGTTCGTGATCATCTCCTGGACCGCCAGCAGCACGTTGTAGCGGTTGCCCTCGGGGTCCTCTTCGAACGGCACGAGCTCCAGCAGCGCCTCACCGGCCTGCCAAGCCACCCGCAGTTGGTCCATCGAGCCTTGCAGATGGAGATCGATCGTGCTGGTCATGGTTCCCGGGTCCTCCTCTGGCGTCGCGAGGCTCGGTATCGGACGTCGACCGGGCGCGCCTGAACGACTCGGGCGAAGCCGTCGCTGGCATCGTCGTCACGACGCGGATCTGGCGGGCATCCACGGCCGCGACTAAGGTTCCGCCCCGGCGGTTCGGTCAGGCAACGATTCGACGACGCGATGTCGACGACGGCATCGGTGGATCGCGTTCGAGACAGGGAGGTTCGTATGGCACGGAACGGCGTTCGCCCGTTCGGCTCTAGGCGGTTTGCACTGCTGCTGGCCGCGATGACTCTTCTGAGTCTCGCGAGTTGCGTCACGCCGCCACCGGGGCGCGAGACACCGGTCGGCGTGACCCCACCACTGCGTGCCCACGACCTGCTCGCGCCGGTCGACGGCGACGGTTCGGCCGAACTCGCCCGACTGTCGAGCGACGCGACGAGCCATGCGGCGCGACTGCGGCGTGCGTACATCCTGCTGAACACCGGCACGCCGCACGAGGCGATCCGGATCGCGAACGAACTGCTGTTCGGCGCGAACCCGCCGAGCCCGGGCGTCGACGCGTTCGCCTATTTCGTCCGCGGCGAGGCCTACGCGCGGCTCCGCGACGACGAACGCGCGACCCACGACCGCAACCGCGCAGCAGAACTCGCCCTCGATCCCGACCTGCGCGCCCGCGTCGAACGCGTCGCGTCGGCGCCTGTCGATCCGGTCGCCGCCACGACCGGCGGCGCCGTGCACCGACTCGCGCGTTCGGCATGGCGCGCGCGCCCGGCCGACCCGCGCAACCTCGATCCGATGGGCCGCGTGTTCCGCGTGACGATCCACCACTCGGCGATCCTCGCGCGGGAGTCGTCGTCGCAGGCCGCCGCGACGGCGATCCAGTCGATCCAGCGCCAGCACATGAACGAGCGCGGCTACGGCGACATCGGCTACCACTACTTGATCGACCGTGCTGGTCGCGTCTGGCACGGGCGCGACCTTCGGTGGCAAGGCGCGCACGCCGCGGGTTCGAACAACGTCGGCAACCTCGGCATCTGCCTGCTCGGCAACTTCATCGCCCGCGACGGCCAGAAGCCGACCCCGGCGCAGATCGCGACGCTGACCTCGCTGCTGCGCGACGTCACGCACCGCTACTCGATCCCGCCGAACCAGATCCACACGCACAAGGAGATGAAGGCGACCGACTGCCCCGGCGAGCACCTGCAAGCCGTCGTCGACTCGCTGCGGCGTTCGTGGCGTTCGGTCGCGGCCGGTGCGACTCCGAGCGGCGTCGACGGACCGGTCCCGGCTGCGCGCTACGCCGCGCCGCGGTGAACGCAGTGCCACGCTGGAGGCGCGGCGCGCCCACAGCCGATGAGTCGGCGTGCTGCCGCCCGCCACGCCACCGCCGTCTCGTGTCGTCGTGCTGCCGGGGACGCTGACGAGCTGCATCCTGCTGACGGTCCTGACGGTCTTGCTCGCGGGCTTCGCGCAGTTCCCGCCGATCGACGCCGCGCTGCGCCCGCTCTACTTCGCGCTGCTGGCCGGCTACCTGATCGCGATCGGACGCCGCGATCGACGGCTCGTCGACCTGCCGTTCCGGTTGGTGCGGACCGGCGCCGTCGTCTGGACGCTCGCGGCGGCGGCGGCCGCCGTCTTGCGAATGCAGGACCAGGACGGCCTCCCCGAATGGACGCCGGCCCTGCTCGCGGCGCTCGAACGCGGTGCCGTCTTCCTGCTCGGGATGACGCTCGTGGCCTACGGCATCCTGTTGTGGCTGCCGCAACTCGTCGCGCAACGGCGTGAACTGCGGACCAGCGTCGCCCGCGCCCGCGGCCGGCTGCGTTCGTCGGAGCAAGCCCGCGCGCGCGTCGAGCGCCACGCCGCCGACGTCGAACGGATGCGCGTGCTGTCGGAGCTCGCCGCCGGCATCGCGCACGACCTGCGCAACCCGCTCGCGATCGTCTCGGGCGCCGCGCAGGCGCTGCGCGCGCGGACCCGCGATCCGGAGGCCGTCGCCGAGCACGTCGACGTGATCCTGCGCAACGTCGACAAGGCCGAACGCACGATCCGAACGCTGCTCGACCTCGGCAAACCGGGGCGCGTGCAGATCGGCGACGTTCCGCTCGCGCCGCTGTTCGACGAACTCGCCGGTCTCGTCGGCATCGAGGCGAGGCGCCGCGACGTCGCGCTGACGTTCGCCGCCGACGCGCACGTCGTCGCGGCCGATCGCGCGCTGCTGCTGCCTGCGCTCGTCAACCTCGTCTTGAACGCGCTGCAGGCGAGCAGCGAACGCGGCACCGTCGTCGTACGCGCCCGCGCGTTCGCGGACTCCGTCGCGATCGCCGTCGAGGATCGCGGCGTCGGAATCGCGCCGGACGCGCGCACGAAGCTGTTCACCCCGTTCCATTCGACCAAGCACAACGGGACCGGCCTCGGGCTCGTCAGTTGCCGACGCCTGGTCGACGACATGGGCGGCCGCGTCGGACTGTTCGCGCGACGGCGCGGCGGCGCGCGCGCGATCGTCGTGCTTCCGTCGGCACACGCCGACGCCGCGGTGGCGCGATGAGCGCGCCGCGCGTGCTGGTCGTCGACGACGAAGTCGACATGCGCTGGGTCCTGCGCGGGTTGTTCCGCGACGCCGGCTACCTCGTCGACGAAGCGGCCGACGGCGCGGCGGCGCTGGCGGTCCTTGGCGACCACCCCCCGGACGTCGTCCTCAGCGACGTGCGGATGGCCGGCATGGACGGGCTCGCGCTGCTGACACGCATCCACCAACTCGATCGCGAACTCCCGGTCGTCCTGCTGTCGGCCGTCGAGCAAGTCGACACGGCCGTGCAGGCGATCAAGCACGGTGCGTTCGACTGGCTGTCGAAGCCCTTCGACGCCGACCGCCTGCTGCGGACCGTCGGCCGCGCGGCCGAGCAGCGTCGGCTGCAGCGCGAGGTCGCCGATCTGCGCGAACGCGTCGACGGCGCGCCGACGTTCGGCACGTCGGCCGCCGCAGTCGCGCTGTCGCGGACGATCGACCTCGTCGCTCCACAGGTCCAACTCGGCGTCCTGCTGACCGGCGAGTCCGGCACCGGCAAGGAGGTCGTCGCGCGCGCGATCCACCGACGTTCGCCGCGGGCCGCCGGTCCGTTCGTCGCGATCGACTGCGGCGCGCTGCCCGAAGCGCTGATGGAGAGCCAACTGTTCGGCCACCGTCGCGGGGCGTTCACCGGCGCCGACCAGGATCGCGCCGGCCTGTTCCGCGCGGCCGACGGCGGCACGCTGTTCCTCGACGAACTCGGCAACCTGCCGCTCGCGCTGCAGAGCAAGCTGCTGCGCGCGCTGCAGGAGCGGGTCGTCGTCCCGGTCGGCGGCGGCGAACCCGTGCGGTTCGACGCTCGCCTCGTGACGGCGACGAACGCGGATCTCGACGCGGCCGTGCGCGACGGCACGTTCCGGATGGACCTCTACCACCGGATCGCCGAGTTCACGGTCCGCATCCCCGCACTGCGCGAACGTCGCGCCGACATCGTCCCGTTCGCGCGTCGGTTCCTGACCGAGGCGGCGGCCGAGATGGCGCGGCCGGTCACCGGATTCACGCCGCAGGCCGAACGAACGCTGACCGACGCGGCGTGGCCCGGCAACCTGCGCGAACTGCGCAACGCCGTCCGGCGCGCCGTCGTGCTGTGCGCCGGCACCGAGATCGATGCGATCGATCTCGTCGGCCTCGAACGTGCGCCGATCCCGAGCGACGACGTGCGAGTCGCGCTGGCGGCCGACGCCGATCACGACGGCGACGGGGACGGGGACGCGGCAGGGCGTTCGCTCGGCGAACGGATTCGCCGCGCCTCGGAAGTGCTCGAAGCCGAGATCCTGACGCGCACCCTCGCCTCGCACGGCGGCAACAAGGCCGCGACCGCGCGCGCGCTGCGAATCGACTACACGACGCTGCATCGGAAGCTGAAGCGCTACGGGATCGGTCGCGACGGCGACGGCGACACGTAGGCGCCGCGTCGACCATGGCGCGCACGCCATGGCGGTGCGCCGCCGCCACGGCGATCCGCCGCGGAGGCATCGCGCTCCGCACGCGCCGGCACCGACGGCCCGCGCTGCCACCGAAGCCACACGAACGGCCGCGACGACACCGTCGATTGGCAAGTCCGTTGCTCCGAAGACTCCTGCCGGCGCGCGGTACCGAGAGGCGCCCCGCCTGGGCTCCGCTGTGCTCCTCTTCCACTGGTCTTGCTCCTGATGCCGGCCGCCTTCGCGCGGCCGGCATGCTTTCCCGCCCGGGCGTCACGACGACGCCGACACGACGACGACGTCGCTATCATCCGCGGCCGATGTCACGCGTCGCTTCGATCGTCTGCATGTCGCTGTTGGCCTTCGTGTCGCCGATCGGCTGCGGCGACGCGGCGACGGACGAACGCGCTCCTGGCGGCGCGGCGCCGACGAACACGCAGACGCCGACCGGCCCGACGATCCTGCGCCACGAGTTCGGAACGTTGCGGCACGGCACCGTCGCGACGCACGAGTTCCTGCTCGACGGACCCGGCGGCTTCGTCGGTTTCCAACCGCGCGGCTTCCAAGCCGGGTGCCAGTGCGGCGCCGGCGCGTTCTTCATCGTCGGTCGCGACGGCGCGCGGCGCGACGTCTCGCTCGGCGCAGATCCGGCCAAGGTCGTTCGCGACGGCGAACGGCTCGGGCTCGAGCTCGAGATCGACACCCGCCTACGTGAAGCCGTCGACGCACCGCCGCTGACGTCGCAGGGCGTGATCTTCGTCCAGCATCCGGGGGACGCGCATCCGGAGGTCCAGATCGGCGTCGTCTACACGTTCGCGATCGACGCACCGGTCGTCGTCAAGCCGTTCGCGCACGTCGCGATCGGGCGACTGCACCGCGCGGCGACGTTCCGGATGCAGTTCGAACTCAGCGGCGACGCCGCGCACCCGTCGGTGCGCTTCGGCCGTCCGGAGCTGTCCGACCCGCGACTCGCCGCCACCCTCGACGACGAGTCCGGCAAGCGGATCCTGACCGTCACGTTCACGCCGCGCGGCGACGAGTACGTCGGAGCGCTTCCCGCGATGCAGATCGACGTCCCGACGAATCTCGCCGACGACTACGTCCTGCGGCTGCCGGTCAGTGGGACGATCCTGCCCGACTTCGAGGTCGAGCCGGCCTACGGGATCGCGTTCGGCGCGTTCGAACCGGGCGCCGCGACCGAGTCGTTCGCCAATCTGCTGCTACACGACCGCTCGCTGCCGCTGCAGTTCGTCGTCCGCCGGATCCGCGATCGCGGCGGCAAGGACCTCGCGCCGCATTTCGGGTCGCGGCTCGAAGTCCTGGAGGGTTCGAACCGCACCGTGCGTTTGCACCTCCGCTCGCTCGGCACGTTGCGCGACTCGTTCCGTGGCGTCGTCGAGCTGGTGCCGGAAGGTCGGGACGCACCGACGATCGAGGTCGAGTTCCGCGGCTTCCGGAAGTGACCCTCTCCGCCCACTGCCGCACGAGCGCACCCATGTCCCGATCTCGCTTGCTCCCGCTGTCGCTGTTCGCCGTGTTCCCGCTGCTGATCGCGTTCGCGCAGGACCCGTCGGAAGGGCCACGCCTGCGGCTCGTCGTCTCCGGTCAGCTCGAAGGTCGCCTCGAGCCGTGCGGCTGCGCGAGTGGACAGCTCGGCGGTCTCGCGCGGCGGATGTTCCACTTGCAGCAGCAGCGCGACGCCTACGAGTTGCGGATCGAGGGCGGCAACCTGATCCCGAGCGGGCCGGGTGCGGCGAACGAGCTCGACGAACAGAAGCTCGAGACGGCGCTGATGATCCTCGACACGGCGAACTACGACGCCGTCTGCCTCGGCCCCGACGATCTGCGACTGCCTGCGGACGTCCTGGTGCGCGCGTTCGGCGGGTTCTCGGGTCCGGTGCTCAGCGCCGACCTGACACCGATCGCGCCGATCGAGGACTGGCCGGTCGAACCGTTCGTCGATCGGACGGCGAAGGCCACGAAGGTCCGCATCGCGGCGTTGACGATGCGCGTGCCCGAGGTCGCCGCGAAGACGTTCCGGATCGTGCCTCCGGCCGACGCGTGGCGCGCGGCGATGACCGGCGTCGACACGAACGCGATGCGGATTCTCGTCGTGCACGGCAACGACGCCGACGTCCGCGCGCTGTCCGGACTCGAACCGCGCCCCGATCTGTTCGTCGCCGTCGGGCCGCACCACGGCGAACCCCCGCAGCAATCCGACGCGACGAAGGATGGCGTGCCGATCGTTCACCCCGGGACGCGCGGTCGGATCTTGATCGACATGACGCTCGCACGGACGGCGGCGGGTCCGCGGGTGACGCGCTACGCACCGGTGCCGCTGCGCGACAGCGAGACGGCGCCGGGTGCGATGGACGACAAGACGGCGAACGAGCAGATCCTCGCGCACCGCGAGATCGTCCATGCGCTCGAACTTCGCGAAGCACTGGCCGAACGATTCGACCCGCCGCAGGGGCGCAGCTTCGTCGGCTCGGCGAAGTGCAAGACGTGCCACCCAGCCGCGTTCGACGTCTGGGCGAAGAGCAAGCACGGCACGGCGTTCACGACGCTGCAGAAGGCCGAGAAGGGCGAGTTGAAGACGCCGGGCGGCAAGGCCCGCTACGGCTGGCCGGTCACGCACTACCCCGACTGCGTGTCGTGTCACGTCGTCGGCTACGGCACGAAGACCGGCTTCGTCTCGCCGGAGAAGACGCCGGATCTGATGCACGTCGGCTGCGAGTCCTGTCACGGCCCCGGCAGCGCGCACATGACGATGCCGACGAAGGCGACGATCGATCGCGGCAATGCCGCGACGTGTGTGACTTGCCACGACTTCGAGCAGTCGCCGGGGTTCGACTACGCGGCGCGGTGGAAGGTCATCCACCACACGAAGTGATCGCGCGGCGCCGCGACTACGCGTCGGGGACGTTCAGCCGGACGGCCTTCCGCTTGCCGGCCTGCAGCAGGTAGCGCCCGGCGCGCAGCGCCATCCGAACGTCGGTCGCCGACGCGCCGTCGACCTTGACGCCGCCACCGTCGATCAACCGACGCGCTTCACTCGTCGTCGTGCAGATCCCGGCCGCGACGATCGCCGACGGCAGCGCAATCGCGCCGTCGCGCAGTTGATCGGCGGGCACCGCGACCTCGGGCACTTCGTCCGGCAGTCCACCCTCACGGAACACACGGTCGAACTCGGCGACGGCCGCTTCCGCCGCGGCTTCGCCGTGGTAGTCGGCGACGATCGCGCGCGCGAGCGTGACTTTCGCCGTGCGCGGGTGACCGGCCAGCAGCTCGGCGACGCGCGCCGGCGGCAGGTCGGTCAGCAGCGTGAAGTACTTCTCCATCAGCGCGTCCGGCACCGACATCGTCTTGCCGAACATCTCGCGCGGCGGGTCGGTCACACCGATCGTGTTGCCGAGCGACTTCGACATCTTCTGGACGCCGTCGAGCCCTTCGAGGATCGGCACGGTCATGCAGACCTGCGGTCGCTGGTTTTCCTGCCGCTGCAGTTCGCGCCCGACCATCAGGTTGAACAATTGATCGGTGCCGCCGAGTTCGACGTCGGCCCGCAACGCGACCGAGTCGTAGCCCTGCATCAGCGGGTAGATCAGCTCGTGGATCGAGATCGGCGTGCCGGCGCGGTGGCGATCGGCGAACGAGTCACGTTCGAGCACCTGCGCGACCGTGTAGCGAGCCGTCAGCCGGACGGCGTCGAGGAACGTCATCGCGTCGAACCACTCGCCGTTCTCCCGTTCCTCGGCGCGCTCCATGTCGAGCACGTGCCCGACCTGCGCGCGGTAGGTCTGCTTGTTGGCCTCGACCTGCTCGCGCGTCAGTTGCGGGCGCGTCTTGTTGCGGCCGGTCGGGTCGCCCACCATCGCGGTCGCCGTCCCCCACAGGACGATGGCCGTGTGGCCGAGACGCTGGAAGTCGGCGAGCTTGCGAATGACGACCGTGTGCCCGACGTGGATGTCCGGCGACGACGGGTCGATGCCGAGCTTGACGCGCAGCGGCTGGCCGCTCGCGCGACTCGCCTCGAGCCGCGCGACGAGATCGGCTTCGCTGACGAGATCGACGACGCCGCGTTTGAGGACGGAGAGTTGTTCGGCTACGGGCGGGAACTGCACGGGGCGGAACGGTAGCGCGCGCGTTCGCGGGGATCCGCAACGGCTTGGTCGCTCAGCGTCCGCGACGCGACGACCACTCGAGCCATCGATCGCGTGCGATCGCGTCGATCGGTTCGCCGGTCAACACACGGAGCGCAGCACCCGCAGCGCGCGCCTGCGGCGCCGACCCGAGACGCACCGACTGGACGAGCAGATCGATCGCCGTCGCACGGTCCGCGTCGTCGGGCGAACGCTCGGCGAGGAAGCGCGCGGCGAGATGGACGTGCGGGAAGAAGTTGTCGGTGCCCGCCGCGAGCGCCTCGCGCAGTTGGGCGAGCGGCGCCGCAGCGACGGCGTTCGCGCCGACCGGGTACTGGACGATCCGACGCGTCGCGCACTTGGCCCGCTGCGTCGGGACGAGATCGCCTTCGATCCGGACCTGACCCGGGAGCATCTCGGCCGTCACTTGCACGATCCGCACGCAGGCACTCCCCGGCGGCACGGTCAGATCGAACGTCAACACGAGCGCGTCCTCGTGCAGGCGAACGTCGCTGCGTGGCCGCAGGATTTCGCTCTCGCGGCGCACCAACGAACTGCCGAACGCGTCGACGTCCTCGATCTCGAGCGAGAGCAGGAAGTTCGCCGGCGCTTCGCTGTCGGGTCCCCCGAGCACGATCGGCGTGTCGCGCCGGCCGTGCAGCACGAGTCCGAGCGCCAGCGTCGCGCCGATCGGCGTCGGCTTCGAATCATCGAGCCGGAACTCGCCGTGACGGAGCACCTCGCGCCGGAACCAGAGTCCACGCGATCCGATCCGCATGCCTTGGATCTGCTCCTGGACCCACAGCGGTGCATCGGTCCGATCGTGAACGGCCAGCAGACGCAGCAGCGCGTCGAGATCGCCGTTCGCGAGTTCGCTGCGCATCTGCATCAGCACGTCGCGGTAGTAGTCGTCCGACGCGCCGGCCATCGGATCCGTCGTCCCGATCGGAACGACGAGCGGCTGCGAGGCGATCGGCCCGGTGTCGAGCGGTTCGTCGACGAGCGTCGTCACGCAGCCACTGAACAGCACCGCGACGGCCGCCGCGCATGCGGCAGCCGTCGCGGTCGGCCGCGACCGCGGCGAACGGGGAGCCCGGATCGTCGATCCGTTCACGGGCTCTAGACGCTTCAGCTCTTCTCGTCCTTCTCGGCTTCGGCCTTCTTCTGGGCCTCGCGCTGACTCATGCGCGCACCGAGGTCCTTCAGCTGGTCGGCGAGAGCACCGAGCGGCGCCTGCGCCGCCGGACGCTGTTCGCGCTCGCGCTCACGCGCCGGCGCGGCTCCACCACCGCTCGCCGGAGCACCGGTCGCTGCGGCCGCCGCTGGACCAGCTTCGCCGCCGACTTCGTCGTCGGTCTCGAAGTGCGCCTGGATCAGCGTCAGGCCGATCTTCCGCTCGTCCGGGTCGATCTTGATGATCCGGACCTCGACGCGCTGCCCGACCTTCACGACTTCCTCCGGGTTGTCGACCTTGTGGTCGGCGAGCTCGGAGATGTGGAGCAGACCTTCGAGGCCAGGCTCGAGTTCGACGAAGACGCCGAAGTTCGTGATCTTCGTGACCGTGCCCGGAACGCTGTCGCCGATGTGGTAGCGCGCGGGGATGTCGCCGCTCCACGGGTCGGCCTGCAGCTGCTTCAAACCGAGCGCGATGCGCTTCTTCTCCTGGTCGACCGACAGCACGACGCACTCGATCTCGTCCCCCTTCTTCACCATCTCGTTGGGGTGCGTGATCTTCTTCGTCCACGACATGTCGGTGATGTGCAGCAGGCCGTCGATGCCTTCCTGCAGTTCGATGAACGCGCCGTAGTTCGTCAGATTGCGAACGCGGCCGCGGATGACGGTGCCCGGCGGGTAGCTGTCCGAGACCATCGTCCAGGGGTTCACCTCGGTCTGCTTCATGCCGAGGCTGATCTCCTGCTTCTCCTTGTTGACCTCGAGCACGACGACCTCGACGTGATCGCCGACGTTGACGACCTCGCTCGGGTGGTTGACGCGCTTGGTCCACGACATCTCGGAGATGTGGACGAGACCTTCGACGCCGTCCTCGAGTTTGACGAACGCGCCGTACGACATCAGGTTGACGACCTCGCCGGTCACGCGCTTGCCGACCGGGTACTTCTCGCTGGCCGATTCCCACGGCGAAGCACTCTTCTGCTTCATGCCCAGCGCGATGCGTTCGCGCTCGCGGTCGACCTTCAGGACCATCACCTCGACTTCCTGGTCGATCTGGATCATCTCCGAAGGATGGTTGATCCGACCCCACGACATGTCGGTGATGTGCAGCAGTCCGTCGAGGCCACCGAGGTCCACGAACACGCCGAAGTCGGCGATGTTCTTGACGATGCCCTTCCGGATCTGACCTTCCTTGATCTCCTCGAGCAGACGCGACTTCAGCTTCTCGCGGTCCTCCTCGATCAAGCGGCGGCGCGAGATGACGATGTTCATCCGCTCTTCGTCGATCTTGATGATGCGCGCTTCGACCTCGCGGCCGATCCACTCGCCGATGTCGCCGGTGCGGCGAATGTTGACCTGCGACGCCGGCAGGAAGACCGGGACGCCGATGTCGACCAACAGACCGCCCTTGATCTTGCGGAGCGCGAGGCCCTTGACGACGTCGCCCTCCTTGTGGGTCTCGATGATCTTCTCCCAGCCGCGAATGCGATCTGCACGTCGCTTGCTGAGGATGATCACGCCTTCGTCGTCACGGATCTCTTCGACGAGGCACTCGATCTCCATGCCCTTGACGACCGACTCGGGGTCGTCGAACTCGTCGAGCGGGATCCGGCCCTCGGCCTTGTACTTGACGTCGATCACGACCTGGTTGTCGTGCGTGATGTCGCGGACTCTGCCCTTGACGATCTTGTTGGGCGCGAGGTCGGCGACGGTGTCCGAGATCGCTGCTTCGATCTCCGAGCCGACGGTGCCTGCGAATGACTCCGCGGTGAGCCGCGAGAGCTCCGCGGCGTCCATAGCGAACTTCTTGACGAGTTGTTTGCCGTGCATCAATGAACTGGGATTGCTGAGCGAAGGGGCGGGGGAAAAGAGGGACGTTGGAGAGCGCGCCACGACGACGACCGTGTTCCCCCCTTCGAGGAGCAGCGGTCGCGCCTTTCAGGCACGCCCAGGCGCCGGACCTTCCGGAACCTGTGTTGGGGAATTCGTCGGGGAATGTCGGTGGGACGCGGGGTGCGACGCACTCGTCGACACCACGCGGCGAGACGACGAAACGGCTGGATCGGCCGGATCGAGGTCGGAATTCGAGTCGGGATCGGCGAGCGACTGGCCGGACATCGCGGCGATACGCAGCCGCAACTGTTCGAGGCCGCCTTCGGCCAGCAGTTCGTCGGCGGTCATCGGCTTGCCGTAGTGAACGGCACACCGACGCAAGCGCGGCAGACGCCGGTGCGCCGGCCAGGCCGCGAACGATCCGGTGACCGCGGTCGGCAACACGCTGGCGCCCGAGCGGCGCGCGAGCAGCAGCAGGCCACGCTTGAACGGGTTGAGTCGGCCGTCGCGCGAGCGCGTGCCTTCCGGGAACACGCACAGGACGCCGTCGTTCTCGAGGCCCGTCAGCGCAGCGTCGATCGCGCCGCGACCGGGCGCGTCGCGATCGACCGGGATCGTGCCGACGGCGCGGAACCACCAGCCGAGGATCGGGACGCGCAGCAAGTTCGCGCGCATGACGTAGTGGATCGGTCGCGGCAGCGCGCAGCCGACCAGCAGCGGATCCAAGAAGCTCGTGTGATTCGCAGCGACGATCAGCGGACCGGTCGTCGGGACGTTCTCGGTGCCGTGCGCGCGGAATCGGAACAGGATGCGGATCGCGGTGTGCGCGACGGCTCGGGAGCTGCGATAGACCCAACCGATCACGGGTGGGCGGCTCCGTCGCGAGGGGATGCATCAGCGGGTGCGGCTCCGGACGCGTCCGTGGAGGACGGACCGTTCGTTCGGCTCGACGGCCGGATCTGCTGCCACATCGCGTCGACGACCTGCTCGAGCGTCAAGCCAGTCGTGTCGACGTAGAGCGCCTCGATCGTGCGTTGCAGCGGCGCATCCTTCCGCGTGCTGTCCAAGCGGTCGCGCACGGCGATCTCCTCGAGCACGTCGTGCTCGGAGATCTCGCGCCCGCGGCGAACGAACTCTTCGTGGCGGCGGCGCGCGCGTTCCTCCGGCTCGGCGTCGAGGAAGAACTTCCAACGCGCACCCGGGAACACGACCGACGCCATGTCGCGGCCTTCGGCGACGACCGGCGTGCGCGACGCGATCCGCTGCTGCAGCGAGCGCATCCGCGTGCGGACGAGCGGCATCGCCGAGACGACCGAGACGCGCGACTCGACCTCGCGCGAACGGAGATGCGACGAGACGTCGCGGCCGTTCAGGATCACGTGCCCGTCCGGACGGACGTCGAGGTCGAGTTGGTCGAGCAGTTCCTCGACGCGCGCGGCCTCCTCGGCACCGGCGCTGCCGGCATCGCCCCACTGGTTCTCGAGGAAGAACCACGTCACGGCGCGATACATCGCGCCGGTGTCGAGG
>JAEYTU010000134.1 GCA_023433825.1 Planctomycetota bacterium | reverse complement strand
ATCACGAACTGCTGCGCGAGGCAGTTCGCGACGCCGAGGGCACGCAGCGCAACGGTCGCGACGTTGACGAGCCGCGTCGCGAAGTCCTCGACGGTCGTCCCGCGCATCTCTTCACGGATCAGGATCCGGTCCGGCAGCAGCGTCAGCGACGAGACGGCGCCTGGGACCTGGGGCAGGTTCTCGAGGTGCACCCCGTCCTGCGCGATCCGGAAGTTCTGGTACGCGATCTCGGGGCGCTTGAAGAGTGCGTTGTGGACACCCTGGCAGATGTCGGTCCGGAGCTGCAGCGGTTGGTAGATCAGCTCGCTCAGGAAGGCGATGGTGCGGGGCTCGTAGCTCATGGAAGGGCGAGGAGTCTAGGAGGACGCCCGCGCAATCGACACCGGCGCGGATGTTCGCGCGTTCGATCGCCGGCAGAGCCGGGAGGTTCTGGTCCGCGCCGTCGTTGGCGACCCACCCGCACACGGCTAAGCTCCCTGCCCTTTTCGACGGCACCGATGTCATGAGACTCATCCCGCGCTCCCTCGCATTCCTGCCGCTCGGCGCGGCCATCCTCGGCTCGCAGGTCCACGCTCAAGAAGCGGGGCCGACGGTCGAGGAGGTCAGGCTCCAACAGACCATCCGCGACCTGCAGCGCGAGCTCGTCGAAGCCCGCACGGCGGGCCTGCGGACGATCAAGGTCAACGGCGTCGCGCTGACGCCGGAGCAGGTGCGCCGCGAAGCGATCTACCTGGTCGGCGCGAAGATGGTCGAGGCCCGGATGGCCGACTTCTTCATCGACGAATGGAAGGAGCGCGCGATCAAGGAGGACGGTCGCAAGCCGGAGGAATTCGAGATCTCCGAAGCCGTGATCATGAAGGAGCTCGAAGGGCAGGTGCTCGAGTTCCAGACCAAGAACCCCGGTGTCGAGTTCTGGGAAGCCGTGCGCGCACTGACGGGCCTGACGAAGGACGGCTATCTGCAGCAGCGCCGGCAGACCGAACTGTTCACGAAGGTCTTCTTTCCTGGCGCCGCCAAGAATTGGCCGGAGATCACGAAGGAAGCGATCATGGCCTCGGCGGCCGGCGGCAACGGGAAGGAGTTCTGGGACAACATCGAGAAGAGCTCGGTCGACGAGCAGGGCAACGCGCGCGAATTGCCGGCCTTCTGGATGCAGCTCTGCCGCGGTTGGGTGCAGAAGCAGCTGAAGAAGTGGAGCGACGTCCGCTACCCGTCCGACGGTCTCCCCGACAACGTCGCCGTCAACGTCAACGGGCGTGACTGGTCGGTCGCCGACGCGTTCGAGATGGTGCGCCCGGGTCTCTACTACCAGGACCTCGAGCGGGCGATGACCGAGGTCGTCGTGCGCGAAGCGCTGAAGCAGGAGCTGCAGAAGCAGGGCGCGTACCTGTCCGACGACGAGTTCCGCAAGCAGTTCGACGACTACCGCCAGGAGTACGACAACACGCCGTTCACGGTCGAAGTCATCTCGACGGCGTTCAAGGGCTACCCGAGCCTCGAGGCCTACCGGCAGCGGTGGCGCTTGATCCAGTCGTTCCAGAACATGATCGCCCGCGAGATCAACGACGACAC
This sequence comes from Planctomycetota bacterium, assembly GCA_023433825.1. Taxonomy (GTDB): domain Bacteria; phylum Planctomycetota; class UBA1135; order UBA1135; family UBA2386; genus JAEYTU01. The sequence continues at coordinate 21,310 of JAEYTU010000134.1, read as the reverse complement.
GCTGAAGGCGCACGGCGAGAGGTTCTCGCGGTTCTTCTCCGACGGGCAGACCAGCGTCGACTTCATCCAGTTCCTCGCTCGCGACATCCGCACCGGCGCGTGGACGCCGGACGGCTTCGAGGCGGCGCGCGTCCGCGCGGAGGCCGCGCTGAAGGAGATCGAGGGTGGCCTGTCGTTCGACAAGGCGCTCGACAAGTTCGGCGAGTTCTATCAAACCGACGAAGCGAAGGGCCGCCACGGTCCGAAGCCGCTGAACCAGCTCCGTCAGGCGATGCGCGAGAACGAGTTCACCGATGTGATCCTCGGCTACTCGCTCGGTTTCCATCTGTTCTACGACGCCCCCGAGGGTCAGGTCGTCGGTCCGCTGCGCGGCACCGACGCGTACTACCTCGCGCGCGTCAACTCGCGCACGCCGGCGAAACAGACCGTGTCGATCGCCGAGTCGCGCACGCGTGAACTCGTCAAGCAGGACTACGTCACCTACCGTTTCCTGCAGTGGGCGAACGACGTGCTGACGCGGACCAAGGTCGAGTGACCGACGGTCGGAGGCTGGCTTGACCGCCGCGCGAGCCAGCGACGTACAGAAGGCGTCGATGCGCACGCTCGGGCGGCGCATCTGGAAGGGGATCGTCGCGAACCGCGGCCTCGTCGCCGCGGTCATCGTCTGCGGCGCCCTCGAGGCCGCGCTGACGAAGGCGCCGCTGTTGCTCGTCAAGCCGCTGCTCGACGCGACGGCGGCGCAGATCGTCGAACCACCGTCCGACGGCCTGTCGCTGGCGCTGCTCGAGTTCGCCCGCTGGGTCTGCGACGTGTTCGGGATCACGCTGGCCGAAGGGCCCGACCGGATCGCGACCGAACTGCTGCTCGGCTGCGCGATCGGTTCGCTCGTGATCGGGCCGCCGGCGGCGCTCGCGACCTACGGCGTGCTCGTCATGAGCCGCTACTTCGCGACGAAGATCGTCGTCGACCTGCGCAACGAGGTCGCCGGCCACATCCTGCGCTTGCCGCTGCGGTTCTTCGGCGCGCAACGGATGGGGGAACTGATCTCGAGCCTGACGACGAACACGCTGTCGCTCGCGCGCTCGTTCACGCTCGCCGCCGATCACGCGATCGTCGACCCGATGCTGATCGCCGCCAACGTCGCGATCGTCCTCTACTACATGCCGGAGGCGGCGTGGGTCTTCGCGATCATCATCCCGATCATGGCGCTGCCGATGATCAAGCTCGGGCGGCGCGTACAGAAGTCGTCGCACAAGAGCCTGGCGGCGATGGGGGATGCGACCGAGTCGATGACGCAGATCCTGTCGGGCATCAAGACGGTCAAGGCGTTCCAACTCGAGGGCCGGCGGCTGCAGGAGTTCGAGGACAACAACGCGAAGTTCTTGCGGCGCTCGAAGTCGATGTTCCGTGCGAAGGCGACGTCGCAGGCGCTCGTCTTCCTGTGCTACCAGGTCGGGTTCGCGGTCCTCTTGTTCACGCTCGGCTGGATCGTGCTGAACGGCGACCACACGTTCTCGGAACTCGGCGTCGTCATCGCGCCACTCGCGACGACCTACTCGCACGTCAAGCGTCTGACGCGCGCCTACAACACGTTGTTGGAGTCGGTCGGCGCGTTGGAGTCCGTCGAACGGATCCTCGACGAAGGCGTCGACCTCGGTCAGGTCAACGTCGGGAAGGTGGTGTCGGAGGTGAAGGGACGCGTCGAGATGGACGGCGTGTCGTTCCGCTACCAGACCGACCAAGCCGAGGCCGTCCTGCAGGACGTCTCGTTCGCCGTCGAGCCCGGCACCTCCGTCGCGCTGGTCGGACCGTCCGGTGCGGGCAAGACGACGTGCCTGGACCTACTGATGCGCTTCCACGATCCGGCGTCGGGCGTGATCCGCATCGACGGCCACGACCTGCGCGACCTCGACCTCAAGGCGTATCGCCGACACACGGCCGTCGTCAGTCAGCAGCCGTTCCTGTTCAACACGACGATCCTCGAGAACATTCGCTGCGCGCGCCCGGACGCGACGCTCGACGAGGTCGTCGCGGCGGCGAAGGCAGCGCAGATCCACGAGCACATCGTCGCGCTTCCGGACGGCTACGAGAGCCTCGCCGGCGAACGCGGCTGCAATCTCAGCGGCGGCCAGATGCAGCGGATCACGATCGCGCGGGCGCTTCTGCGCGACCCGGCGATCCTGTTCCTCGACGAGGCGACGAACGCCCTCGACTCGGAGAGCGAGGACCTGGTCCAGCGCGCGCTCACCAACTTGATGCGTGGGCGAACGTCGTTCGTCATCGCGCACCGGCTGTCGACGGTCCGCAACGCCGACCTGATCCTGGTCATGGAGCAGGGCCGCATCGTCGAACGCGGCAAGCACGACGAGCTGATGAACGCCGGCGGGCTCTACCAGCGGCTCAACCAGCTGCAGCAGTTGGCGTGACGCCGAGCGGCGCTCCGCCGAGCGCCTTGTGCAGCGCGACGTAGAGCCGGACCAGTTCGGTCGACGACTGCGCGAGCTGATCGGCGAGGTCGAGGCGACTCTGCTCGGCTTCGAGGACGGCCAGGAAGTCGTCGAGCCCAGCGTCGAACCGCTGCTGCGCGAATCCGCGCGAACGTTCGGCGGCCGCGACGGCGACACCGAGGTCGGCGAAGCGGCGCCGTTCGTGCTGGAGACCGTCGACGGCGTTCTCGACCTCCTCGAACGCGCGCAGCACGCGGTGCTCGAGCTCGACGGCAGCCGCCTCGATTCGCGCCTCTTGGACGGCGATCCGCGCGCCGACGCCACCGCCGGTGTAGAGCGGCAACCGGACCGTCGGACCGCCGCGGAACGCGCGACTCGACGAGCGCAGCAGGTCCCCGGCTCGGTCGGACTCGAGCCCGAAGAACCCGCCCAACGTGATCCGCGGGAACCGCTCGGCCAGCGCCACACCTAGGCGCGCCGTCGCGGCGTGGAGGTCGCGTTCGGCGGCGACGACGTCGGGACGGTGGCGGACGAGTTCGGCCGGCAGACCGATCGCGACGACGTCGGGAACGGGAGCGAGCGGTGTCGCGTCGTCGAGCGACGCGACGAGTTCGCCGGGCGCGCGCCCGACGAGAACGGCGAGACGGTGCGCGGCGCGCGTGCGATCGCGGTCCTGCGCCGGCAGGCGAGCCTGTGCTGCCGCGAGCAGCCGTTCGGCGCGCGCCGTGTCGAGGTCGTTGCCGACGCCGCTCTCGGTGCGCGCGCGTGTCAGGGCGACCAGATCGGCGGCGGCGGCGACACTGGCTGCCGCGACGGCGCGACGGCGCGTCGCTCCGTCGAGTTCGGCGTAGGCGGCGACGACCTCGGCGACGAGCGTCACGCGCACGACGTCGGCGTCGGCGCGCGCGGCATCGACGTCGGCGCCGGCGGCCTCGCGTTCGCGTGCGATCCGTCCGAACAAATCGATCTCCCAGCTCGCGTCGAAACCGAGCGTCCACGTGTCGAACTCACGTCCGCGGACCGGGCTCGGTGTCGCTTCGGTCGTCCGCTGGCGTGTGTAGCCGGCCGTCCCGTCGAGCTGCGGCAGGCGTCCCGCGTCGGCGATGCCGGCCGCCGCACGCGCCTCGCGGATCCGCGCCGTCGCCGCGCGCAGATCGAGGTTCGCCGTCAGCGCCGACGCGACGAGTTCGTCGAGCTGCGGCGCGCCGAGCTTGCGCCACCAACCGGTCAGGTCGGGAGGTGCCGCGGGGAACGCCGCATCGGCGGCATTCCACCGATCCGGCGCCGCGAGTTCCGGGCGCGCATAGTCGGGGCCGACCGCGCAGCCGGCGCAGACGACCAACGCCAGCGCAGTGAGACTGCCGTGGCGGGGCGTGTGCGTGCCGTTCACCGCGGGCCTCCCGGCGAGACCGCCGCTTCGACGAAGACGTCGACGAGCTGACCGACCTGGACCGGAAGTTCACGCGGATCGAACGCATAGAGGACTTGCAGCACGCGCGTGTCGACTTGCTCGCGGCTGCTGCCCGACAACGCCCGCTTCGGCACCATCAGCGGTTCGATCGCGACGAACTTCAGCGTCGTCGAGAGCTGCGCGTTGCCGCGGACGAAGGCGCGCGCCGGCGCGTCCGGCCGCAAGCGCCAGACGTCCATCTCGTCGACGTCGGCACGGATGTGCAACGTGTCGACGGCGCCGAACACGATCGCCGGCGACGCCGACGGACCGGCGGCCGCGTACTCGCCGACGCGGACGTTCACCTGCAGCACCTTGCCGGCGAACGGCGCCGTGACGCGCAGTTGGTCGAGCTCGGCGAGGACCGAGTCGACGGCCGCCTGTGCGACGGCGATCTGTGCGATCGCGATCTGGATGTCGGGTTCGAAGGCGCCGGCGCGGATCAGCGCGAGTTCGGCCTCCGCCTCGGCGAGCGCCGCCGTTGCGACGGCCACCGACGAGTCACGCCGCGTCAGTTCCTCGCGGCTGATCGCGCGCGCGTCGGTCACGCCGGCGGCCAGCGCGCGCAGCGACTCTGCGTCGCGGAGCTGGGCTCTGCGCTGCGCGACGAGCGCCTCGCGCGGCGTGACCTCCTCGATCCGCGGGAGCGCACGCAGGCGTGCAAGCTCCTGCTCGGCGCTCGCGAGGTCCGCCCGCCGCGCGGCGAGCCGCGCCTGCGTGTCGCGATCGTCGATCTGCAACAGCAGAGTGCCGGCGGCGACGACGCTGCCGATGTCGTGCGGCAACGCCGTCACGAGACCCGGGCGCGCGACGCCGAGCCCGACGTTGCGGCTGCTCGCCTCGACGATGCCGGTCGCCGACACGCGCGTTTGGAACGGCGACGGTGCCGGCGTCGCGATGCCGGGCGTCTTCGGCGTCGGCGCATTCCCTCGGTGCACGGTCCACGCGGCGAGACCGATCCCGCACAGCGACAAGACCGGCAGGACGACGAGTCGGACGATCATCATGAGATCACGGGCTATGGGTGGGCGTGGAGACGAGGGGACCTGTCCGACGCCTGCGCGCGGACGTCGGCGACGAGGCCGTCGTCCATCCGGACGATGCGGTCGGCGAAGTGGAAGATGCGCGCGTCGTGGGTCACGACGACCAGCGCGCGATCACCGGCGACGGCGATCTCGGCGAACATGCCCATGACGAGCTGCCCGTTGTCGGCGTCGAGCGCACTCGTCGGCTCGTCGCAGACGACGAACCGCGGCTCGTGCACGAGTGCGCGCGCGATCGCGACGCGCTGCTGCTGCCCGCCGGACAGCTGGGTTGGACGCGAGCGGCGCTTGTCGGCGAGACCGACGCGATCGAGCTGCGCCTCGGCGGCGGCGATCGCGTGACGTCGCGATTGCCCGAGCAGCAGCAGCGGAACGGCCACGTTCTCGGCCGCGGTCAGCGCCGGGATCAGGTTGAACTGCTGGAACACGAACCCGACGTTCGCGCCGCGCCAACGCGTCCGCGCCGATTGCCGCAGATGCTGCGGGTCGACGCCGAGCACTTCGCAGCCGCCGGCCGTCGCGTCGAGGATGCCGGCGAGGATCGAGATCAGCGTCGTCTTCCCGCAGCCGCTCGGTCCGACCAGCATGACCAGCTCGCCGAACGGCACCTCGAGGTCGGCGCCGCGCAGTGCGTGGACGGCGTTCTGGCCGCGGCCGAAGACCTTCGTCACGCCGCGGGCGTGGACGGCGAGTTTGGGTGGTGTCGGATCAACCACGGAACACCACCGCCGGCTCGAGCCGGATGACCTTGATCATGCTGACGACCGACGACAACGCGCAGATCAGCGCGACGGCGGCCGCGCTGATCGCCGGAATGTGCCACGTCATCCGAAACGCGAGTTCACTGCCGCTCGCTTGCATCCCGAACAGCGATGCCGCGCCGACGCCGATCCCATAGCCGATGCTGCCGGCGAGCAGCGCCTGCAGCAGCACCATGCGCAGCATCAGCAGGTTCGAACCGCCCATCGCCTTCAGCGCGCCGAAGTACCGCAGGTTGTCGAGCGTGAAGTTGTAGAACGTCTGCCCGGCGATCGCGACGCCGACGAGGAAGCCGAGCAACACCGCGATGCCGAAGTTGATCGGGATGCCGGTGTTTCGCAGGTAGTAGAGGATCGTGTCCCAACTCAGCTGATCGCTCGTCCGCGCGCGCAGTCCCGTCGCCGCGGAGACGCGGTCGGCGAGAAGCTCGGGATCGATGCCGTCCTCCGCCTTCGCGAGGATCAGCGAGAGCTGCTTGCGCTCCGGCGGTGCGAACGACAGTGCGCGTGAGTACGTCGTGTAGACGACCGGCTGACTCTGGAACGTTCGCGAGATCTCGCAGAGCCCGACGACGACGGCGCGGCGATCGTTGATCTGCAGCGTGTCGCCGATCCCCATCGGGATCCGTTCGGCGCCGGGCGCGGGGTTGCCATTCGCGTCGTAGGCGCTGAAGCGAGCGAGGCGGGTTCGCGCCGAGACGACGTCGAGGATGACGCCGTCGGCGCGGCGCAGGTCGCCGAGTTCGCCTTCGATCATCTTCGGCGGGCCGCCGATCAGCGTCGCGTCGTCGATGCCGACGACGATGACCGAGCGGAACGTGCCGTTCTGCAGTCGGCCGCGCAGGATCGACTTGTACATCGGCACGGCCCACGCGACGCCGGGCACACCGCGCACGCGGTCGAGCGCCGTGTCCTGCATCGGTTCGAGCTCGTCGATGTACTTGACCTCCGGATCGGTCACCCAGAGGTCGGGAAGGCTCGTGTCCTTGACGAACGCGAACGTCCGCGACATCAGCCCGACGAAGATCGACGACTGCTGCGTGATCAGCAGTGCTGCGAAGCTGATTCCGAGCAGGATGCCGAAGTACTTGGCGACGTCGCCGACCAGCATCTTGATCGCGATGCGATTCATCGGGTTCTCCGGCGTTCGTCCGAACGTGGCGTCGATGCGGCCGCGACACCGGCCAGCGAGAACGCGACGACGTGATCGACGAGCCGCGGCAGCGCCGTGCGCGTCGTGTCGACGCGGCGCCCGAGACGTTCGAGCACCGGCGCCGCGTGTTTGTAGAACAGCACCTGCCCGATCACGCTGTGCGTGCAGCGTCGCACGACGGCGGCACCGGTGCGCGGCGGCAGCAGCTTGCGCACGTGCGCGGTCAGTCGCTCGTACATCGGGCGGATCGAGCGATCGACGATCGAATCGAGCGCCGGCGTCGGGTCGACCATCTCGCGCGCGAGCAAGGTCTGCAGCCAGACCGGCCGATCGGGATGCAACATCGCGCCGATCCACCATCGCAGCCATGTCGTGAACGCGTCGATCGGCGCCGTGCGCGGCGTCGCGACCGGCATCGGACTGCCGACGAACGCCTGCTGGTGCGCGTTCGCGAGGACGGCTGCGTAGAAGTCGAGCTTGCTGCCGAAGTGGTAGTGAACGGCGGCGACGTTCGTGCCTGCGGCGTCGCAGATCTGCTTGATGCCGGTGTCGCGAAAGCCGTGTGCCGCGAACAACGGACCCGCTGCGGAGAGCAGGCGCTGACGTGTGGCATCGGTCGAGGCGCGCATGGAGGGCGCGCAGGGTGCGACGCGATGTGTGCGCATTCAAATGAGGATTTGAAATCCTCGTTGGGCTACGTCGCGCGTGCGCTGTCGATCGACCGCGACGAGAACGCGCTTGCGTGGCGTGATGCGCGCCGCTAACTAGGCGCGCGTTCCCGGCGACCGGAAGCGAGGTGCGAATCCTCCGCGGGCCAGCCGCTGTGAGCGCAGACGAAGGTTGCGAGCATCCACTGACTCCGTCGCGGAGTCGGGAAGGAGCGACCCGAGGACGAAGCGCGAGTCAGAAGACGAGCTGGGAACGACGTGTGACTTCCATTCGGTCTCTCTAGGTACGGAGACGTTCGCATGAGTTCGTTCCAACGGGGCTACTGCCCTGTCGTGGCCGCGCTTTGTCTCGCGGCATCCCTCGTTTCGCAGTCGGTCCATGCCACGCAGGTCGTCGCGTTCGACGATCGCGGCGGCGCCGGCGGCGGAGTCTTCGCTCGCAACAACCTGCTCGGTGCGCCCGATGGCACCGTGTGCTCGCTCGGCGCGGGCGGTTTCGTCACGCTGCAGCTCGGCGTTACGATGGTCGACGGTCCCGGCGCCGACTTCATCGTCGCCGAGAACGCGTTCTTCGCCGGCGCCGTCGGGCATGCGTTCAGCGAGGTGTTCTTCGTCGAGGTCAGCAGCAACGGCGCCGACTTCGCACGCGTTCCGGCTGCGTACTACGGGCCGCGTGTCAGCCCCGGCGCATTCGGCACCGTCGCGACGTCGTGGTACGCGGGGCTCGCCGGCGTCTGTCCGTCGTTCCGAAGCGGCGACCTGCAGGACGTCGTCGAGGCCGGCGGCGACGCGTTCGATCTCGCGGTCCTGCGCACGCACCCGCTCGTCGTCGCGAACCGCGTGCAGCTGAACGCGATCACGCAGGTGCGCTTCGTCGACGCCGTCGACGGCGTCGATCTCGATGCGCGCGGCGTCGTCGTGCAGGATCCCGGCAGTCCGGGCAGCGCCGACGTCGATGGGATCACCGTGATCCACCACACCGGCAGCGTGACGGCGTCGCATCCGACGGTCGACGTCGGCATCACGGCGAGTGGCGTCGTGACGGTGACTCTGTCGGATCCCAATGGCCTCGCGGACCTCGATCCGACCTCGCTCCGCGCGTCGCTCTACGGAATCCAGGTCGACGCGATCGGTCTGTTGGCGGCGTTCGTGCCGACGCAGGTCACGCCGACGAGTCTGACGTTCGCGCTCGGCGGCGTGCTGCCGCCTTGGCTGTCGCTGCGGATGTCGATCTCGGTCAAGGACCGGTCAGGTCAGCGGAGCGGCGCCACCGCCGTCCGGCCGGATCGCTGACGCGAAGTCGTCGGCGAACAGCCGCAGCCCACTGACGATCGGCGCGGCTGCCATCTCGATCAGCGAGCACATCCCCTTGCCGCGCGCGAATGCGGTGACCTTCGTGATCGCGCCGGCATAGTCGCCGGGCTTCCCGTCGCGCACGCCGGCCAAGACGTGCGCGAGCTGATTCGTCTCCATCCGGCACGGCGGGCACTGCCCGCACTGCTCGGCCATGAAGAAGCGCGCGATCTCGTGCAGGCGTGCGAGGACGTCGTCGCGATCGGTGATCAGCGTGACGCCGCCGCAGCCCGGCGACGAGCCGAGTTCCTTCAGCGTGTCGTGGTCGATCGACGTGTCGAGGTGCTCGGCCGAGACGAACGCGCAACTCAGCGCCGGCAGGATCGCGCGAAGCGTTCCGCCGTCGCGGAGTCCGCCGCCGACCGTCTCGATCAGGTGTCGCCACGTGACGCCGAACGGCAGTTCGACGACGCCGGGATTGCGCAGCGAGTCGGGCAGTGTGAACAGCATCGTGCCGCTGCTGCTGCGCACACCGATCGCGCGATACGCGTCGGCGCCGTGCCGCAGGATCCACGGGACGTGCGCGAGCGTCTCGACGTTGTTGACCGTCGTCGGCTGGCCGTGCAGACCGGCCTCGCCGGGATAAGGGGGCTTCTTGCGCGGCTTCGCGAGTGCACCCTCGATCGCGTTCAGCGCTGCCGTCTCCTCGCCGGCGACGTAGGTCGGCGGGCCGCGATGCAGCGTGACGTCGAACGTGAACGACGAGCCGAGAATCCGCGTGCCCAGCAAGTCGGCGGCGCGGAGGTCCTCGAGCGCGCGTTCGATCGACGCGATCGGGCCTGCCATGTCCTCGATCAGATAGACGTAGCCGTGCGTAGCACCGGTCGCGTAGCCGCACAGCAAGAGCCCTTCGACGACGCGGTGCGGATAGCGCTCGACGAGGAAGCGGTCCTTGCGGCTGCCGGGCTCGTGCTCGCCGCCGTTGCCGACGACGAACTTCGTCGGCGAAGTCGCTGCCGCCGCGATCCGCCACTTGCGCGCCGCCGGGAACGACGCGCCGCCGCGGCCGCGCAGGTGGGCACGTTCGATCGCGTCGATGACGGCTTCGCGCGGTGCGTGGAGCGCGTTCGCGAGCGCCGTGTAGCCGCCGGCGTCGCGGTACTCGGCGAAGGTCTCGGGCGGTGCGTCGGCGGGTCGAGTCAGCAGGATCGGCGGGTGCACTGGCGCATCGTGCCGCGAGGTGGTGGACGGCGTCGAGCGTGTTGTTCGCGGCCGGCGTTCACGCACCGGCGGCGAGCAATCGCTTGAGTTCCTCGCCGCCGGGGACGCGCCCCGAGACGAGCACCTTGCCGTCGACGACGAGTGCTGGCGTGAACATCACGCCGAAGTCGGCGAAGCGGTGCATGTCGGTGACCTTCTCGAGTTCGAAGTCGATGCCGAGTTCGCGCGCGGCGGCTTCGGTGGCTTGGGTCAGACGGACGCACTTGGTGCAGCCGGTGCCGAGGATTTGGATCTTGTGCATGGTCAGGCTGGAGGGGTGAAGAAGGCTCCGAAGGTCCAACCGGCGACCGTGGCCAGAAGGACGACGAGGCCGGCGAACGTCAGTGTCTTCCGCCAACCGATCAACGCGCTGAGCACGAGAATGCTCGGCAGGCTCAGCGCGGGGCCGGCCAGCAGCAACGCCAGCGCCGGCCCTCGCCCCATCCCGCTCCCGAGCAAGCCCTGCAGGATCGGTACCTCGGTCAGCGTGGCGAAGTACATCAGCGCACCCGAGGCGGCGGCGAACGCGTTCGCGCCGAGCGAGTTGCCGCCGACGGATTCGGCGATCCACGCGGTCGGGACCAACCCCTCGTGTCCCGGCCGGCCGAGCAGCAGGCCGGCGAGCAGCACGCCACCGATCAACAGCGGGACGATCTGTTTCGTGTAGCTCCACGTCTGCTCGAACCATTCGCCGGCTTCGCCGTCGGCGCCGGCCGTGCACCAAGCGAGCCCGGCGAGGGCGAGCAGCACCGCGACCTCGGGGACCGACGGGACGGCGAACGCGGCCGCCGCGACGACGACGACCGTCGTCAGGAGTCGCGTTCCGGGGAGACCGATCCACCGCCAGGCCATCGCGGCGAACGCGAGGCCGGCGGCGGCCGCCAACGGCCAGCGGATCGCGTGAACGGTCGCGAAGAACCCGACGTCGTGCTTGGGGTCGGCCCAATTCGCGAACACGAGCACGGCGATCATCGACGCGAAGAACGCAGCCGTTCGGTACAGCGGCCGTGGCGCGGCGTCCGTCGGCAGCTCGGCCATCGGGACGCTGCGCTGCGCGTCGTTGCGGAAGATCCACGCCATCGCGAGGCCGAGGACGACGCTGAACGAAACGGCGGCGACGCCACGCGCGATCCCGAGTTCGGGACCGAGCACCTTCGCCGTCAACACGATCGCCAGCACGTTGATCGCCGGTCCCGAGTACAGGAACGCCGACGCCGGACCGAGCCCCGCGCCCATCGCAGCCCGCGATCGGGCCGCAGCCCAAGGCCTTCGCGCTTCGCGCGAAGGCCGAAATCGCGGGCCGCGATGGGACAGTGCTTGCTGGGGCCTCTCGTGCCGCTCGCGACACCGTCGGCAAACGGCCGTTGCCAAAGAACGAACCCGACAAATTGCGACAATCCGCGAGGAATCGCGGCACTACCGGCCCGTGCGCCAGATCCCGGCGAACAGCGGCAGCACCGTGCACGAGCAGACCGCGAGGATCGTGCCCGAGACCGATGCGACGCCATACGCGACCGCGCGCGGGGCCTTCGGCCCGAGGTGGCGCACGACGGCGGCTTGCGAGACGAACGCGGCGATCGCGCCGGCGATCCACAGTGCCGGAAGCAGGCACAGGATCACGTGCTCGCGTGCGTAGTCCTTCGCCAAGTGCAGCGATTCGAGAACCGCGCCGTCGAACCGCGGGGTGCCGATCGGAACGAAGAACAGTGCGACGACGGCTGTGGCCAGCAGCAGGAATCGCAGCCATTCGGCGCGGGCGTTCATTTCGTCATCGCGCGTGGCGGGGTGCGCCGTCGTACAGCAGCGCGCTCGGATCACATCATGGCTCGTTCGATCGTTCGGTCGATTGCAGTGGCGCGCGGCCACTCAGCCGAGCGGGGCTTCGAACGTATTCAGGAGCACGAGCGGTCGCTCCGGTGTCGCGGGCTCGCGGTCAGATGCCACCGCCCGGACCGTCGACCGTCATCTCAGCAATTGCAGACGCTCTCGTGGCAGTCGGCCGTTGTTGACCAGGGTGCTGGTGACGAGCCACGGAGAGACGCCGAAGTAGTCGCTCGCGTCCTCGATGCTGGACTCGTCCACGCCGCGCGCGTCGACGAATGGTTCCAGGTCGCGCCACGGGCACAGCAACTCCTGAGCGAATGCCCGCTCCAACTTCTGCAATCCCGTGAACGCACTCGTCACTGGCAGCAGGGCCTGGTCAGAAGAGGAAACCATGGCACAGGCGATCAGCCGGGCGAAGTAGAAGCGTTGACTGTTTTCGTGGCGGCTCGGGACGAGAACCGTCGCTGTCGATCCATGCGCGGGCCGACGCATGGCTCCAGCGAGGTCGCGATCGTGCTTCCCTGTGGCGACCGGGATTCCCAGTCCGAGCAGTGCGCCGAGCCGATCGTTCCCCAACGGCCCTTGCGGAACTCCAATTCGATCGCGGAACTCAGCGGCAAGCCGCCGCCCGGCTCGCCACGGCTTCTCGTCGTCGGCCGACGGCGACGACTCCGAGTCTGTCGCGCGGCACGCAGACAGGTCCACGATCGTCGCGGAACGTGTCACTTGCTCGATGAGATCCCTTCCGGTCGAAACGCCGTCGTCGAGATACGGAGTGATCGCGAGGACTTCGTCGATCGCCGTCGCTCCCGTTCGCCGACTCAGCGCGCGTACCGCTTGGAACCACCTCTTCGGCGCGTCCCCTGAATCGAAGCCGCCGAGCGCCTCCCAGCGCCTTTGCTCCGAGAGCTGATCGTCCGCACGTTCTTCTGCCAACTCGTGCCGGAGTTCGAGGAGCGACCGGCCCTCCGGCGACTTCGGCGAGAGACGGTGCAGCACGGCCTCGACCAGTGCATCGACCGCGGCGTCGAAGTGAGCGGTGGGGATCTCGGTGTCGATTGCGTTCAGGTATCGAATGGCGGCAGCATCCGGCGACGATTCTGCTGGCATCGCGGCACGCACGAATGCGCCCTCGCCCGCGAACTCGAGAGCGGGCCAAGCGACGCCGCCGCCGATCGACGCCATCGAATGTGCCCGCAGCCAACTCGTCGTTCCGCAATCGCGGATCGGAATGGGCTCGCATCGCAAGCGCCACCAGTTGAGGAGCAGCCACTGGGCGAGCGGGTACACCGGAACCGTCACGTGGTCGCGGACCGTGCGTGCGATCGTGTCTTCGACCTTGGTTGCGATCGTCGAGGACGCGCCGACCGCGATCGACAGGGTTCCGAGCGTGACGCGTTCAGCGGGGCCGTCGCCGCCGTCCCCGACCCAATCGCGGACATCGAAAGTCAGTTGGCGCATCGATGCTTCCGCCACGCCGCGACGATCTCGCGTGAAAGAGGATCGGAGTTGCGGATTGGATACCCGTGGTAGACGCCGACTCGGCTGCCGCCGTACGTGGCCTCGAAGACACGGCCGTCCTCGTCGACGACCCAGATGTGCTTGGGAAAGCCAGTGCTTGCGACCGCGGTGCTGACCAACCCCCCTTCGATTGCTCGGGCAAACAACGCGACGGCGTCGGCCTGCTTTCGAATCCCCGCTTCGTCGCAGAGCGTGGCATCTGCTCGGGGTGCAGCGGGAGGCGTCAGTCCGAAGTCACCGGGGCTTCGCTTGTGGTACGGACTCCCCTCGTAGCGGGCACGCTCCCCGAGCACGTCGCGGTCGCTCGATGCGAGGCGACACTCGCGCAGCCTGCGAACTGTCGCGCGTCGAGCGTTTCGTGCGTGCTTGCCCATCAGGTCTTCGAGAAGGCGCGGGATCCTACCCGTGACCGACGATGAACCGCACGGGTGTGCGACGGCGACGCTCACTCCCGCAGCGTGGACCGTCGGGTGCACTGAACTCGCGGCGTCGTCGGCCGATGTCACCCGCGCATCAGTACGGACTGTCGAGCAACTGCCAAAGGATCTCTTCGACGTCCGGCTTGACGATGCCCGTCAATCGCGTGACCGGCGGCGCGTCGTTGGCGACGTGGTCGACGATCGCCGGAAGGTCCGCCTCGGTGACGCGGCTGTAGAAGACCTTGTCGGGATAGACGGTCACGTTGATCCCGACCTCGCAGCCGCCGAAGCACGGGTACTTGCGCACGCGCGCGCGCTCCTCGCCGGGGTCGACGACGGCAAGCTGCTCTTTGAGCCGCTCGCAGAGCTCGACCGAGCCCTTCTCGGTGCAGTCGCCGCCTTCGCACACGTAGACCAGACGCTTCGACATTCTGTCCTCGGAGACTCAGGAGCCTTGATCGCGCACTCCGCGGCCGAAGTCGAAGGCGCTGCATCGCGTGGATCGCGTTCGTCGGCCGCAAAGAGATGCAAACGGTTTCACCGAGAGCGAAAGCTCTCAGTGGAACTTGACGTACTCGAACTCGAACGGGTGCCCATTGACGCCCTGCGTCGGCGGCGCGATCCAGTTCGCGATCTTGCCGATCTCCAGGACCGGCTTCATGCACTCGGCGACATAGGCGCGGTCCTTCGCCGACGGCAACCACGTGTCACGCCTGCGTTCGTATTCGGCGCGATCCATCAACTGCCCTTCCGGCGAGAACGGTTGCCCCGCGTACACGCCCTGATTGCGGTTGAACCGCGTGCTCGGCAGCGTGATCACGTCGTCCATGCCGAGCGCCTTCAAGTCGCGGTTCCACCGATCGACGATGCGCTTGCAGTCGGCGACGTACGCGTCGAGCAGCAGCGCATTCATCGCGCGCCGCAGCGGGATCTCCTGCTCGATGACCTTGCCGTCGACGGCGACCGGCAGCTTGTAGGTCTGGCCGAGCGCCTTCGCGTCCTTGTAGATGCCGTCGCCTTCGCGATAGCGGCCCTTCATGCCGGTCGCGAAGTACTCGGCCGCGTTCGTCGAGTCCTCGCTGCCGAACAGGTCGTAGCTGGCCGTCGCCCAGAAGTTGACGTAGCGCTGGACGAGGTCGAGCGGCAATGCACCGACCTTCGCCGGCTCGATGCCTTCCTTCATCAACTGCGCGGTCCGGTGGATGACACGGCCGAGGCCGTTCTCACCGGTCTGCATGTGGAACGCCTCCTCCGTCAGCATGAACTGCGTCGTCCGCGCGAGCGGATCGAAGCTGCTCTCGGCGAGACTCGCGAGCTGATACTTGCCGTCACGATCGGTGAACGTCGTGAAGCAGAAGAAGTCGAGCCACGTCGTGATCGGCTGATTGAACGCCTCGAGAATGCGCGGGCTGTCGGCATTGCCGCTGCGTCGTTCGAGCAGCGCTTCGGCTTCCTCGCGCCCGTCGGCGCCGAAGTACGTGTGCAGCAGGTAGACCATCGCCCACAGGTGACGGCCTTCCTCGACGTTGACCTGGAACACGTTGCGCAGGTCGTAGAGCGACGGCGCCGTGTGCCCGAGCAATCGCTGCTGTTCGACCGACGCCGGCTCGGTGTCGCCCTGCGTGACGATCAGTCGACGCAGTCGATTGCGCAGCTCGCCGGGGACCTCGTTCCAGATCCCTTCGCCGATGTGATCGCCGAAGTGGATCTTGCGGCCCTCGACCGGCTCGGCCAGGAAGATGCCCCAGCGGTAGTCCGGCATCTTGACGTAGTCGAAGTGCGCCCAGCCGCCCTTGCCGACGCCGATCGCCGTGCGCAGGTAGATCTGATCGAGTGCGAAGTCGCTGGGGCCCATGTCGCGCCACCAGTCGAGGAACTTCGGCTGCCACGACTCGAGCGCGCGCAGCAACCGCTTGTCGTCCTTCAGGCCGACGTTGTTCGGGATCTTTGCATCGAGATCGACGGTGCTCACGTTCTCCTCCAATCGAAGCGGGCCTGGGTCGGGGCCCCGTAGCTGACGAGTGCGCCTTCTTCGCCGGTGGCGTTCGGGCGCGTGAAGATCCAGTTCTGCCAGGCACTGAGGCGGCCGTAGATCTTGGTGTCCATCGTCTCGCCGCCGCAGAACCGCAGCGACGCCTCCATGCCGGTCAGCGCGTCGGGCGACATTGCGACGCGTTCCTCGATCGCGAGGCGCACGGTGTCGTCCCAGTCGATGTCGTCGGCGAGCACGGTCACGAGGCCGGCGTCGTTCGCGGCCTGCGCGTCGAGCGTCGGCTGCTCTTCGGCGAGCTTCGCGGCCTGCTCGGGCTTCGCGAGAAAGCGACTCTGCAGCCGCGTCAGCCCATTGCTCATCGGCAGCGTGCCGGCGCTCAACGGGCCGACGGCGACCTGCGTCGCTCCTTCGGGGTCGTCGAGCATGTAGGTGCGGTCGCCGGCCAGCGCGAGTTCGAGCAGCGAGCCGGCGAAGCACGACTGCGCGTCGACGATCGCGAACATGCTGCGCGCCGTCAGATCGACGCGGCGGAGCACGCGCGCCATCAGCGACAGCGTCTCGCGGACCAGCCAGTGGTCACGGTTCGCGTCGAGGAACTTGTCGACGGCGAGCACGGCCTGCTTGTCGCCGCGCGTCTTCCACAGCAGCAACCCGACGTCTTCGTAGCAGAAGCGCAGCTGCAGCAGCGCGTCGTCGACTTCGCGGAACGCACGGATCGCCCACGCGCCGTCGCCGGCCGCCGCGAACTCGGCGGTCGTCTTCGGCTGCGCCGTCTTCGGTGCGTGCACGGTCACGGTCGCGTGCCGCGCGGCGCGGTCGACGTCGACGGTCACGTGGTCGTAGGCGAACCCGGTCGGCGTCGTCTTCGCGACGACCGGGTGCAACTCGATGCCCTTCTCGCCGCGGGCCTTCAACGTGCCGGCCAGCGCCTCGACGCGCGCCCCGACCTTCTGCGTGAACTGCGACCGCGGGAACGTGTCCTCGATCAGTCCCCACTGCTTCGCGCGCTTGCCCTTGACGCCCTCGACGAGCGTCGAGAACACGTCGGCGTGGTCGCGGCGGACCTTGCGCTTGTCGACGAGGCGCGTCAGGCCGCCGGTCCCCGGCAGCACGCCGAGCAGCGGGACCTCGGGCAGCGACACGGCGCTGTTGCCGTCGTCGACGAGGTAGATCTCGTCGCAGGCGATCGCGAGTTCGTAGCCGCCGCCGGCGGTCGGGCCGTTCAGCGCGGCGACGAAGCGGACGCCCGACTGCTGCGCGAAGTCCTCGATTCCGCAGCGCGTCTCGTTCGTGACCTTGCAGAAGTTGACTTTGAACGGGTGCGACGACGCTGCGAGCATCCGGATGTGCGCGCCGGCGCAGAACACGCGGTCGAGGCCGCTCGTCACGACGACGACCTTGACCTCGGGGTGCTCGAACCGCAGTCGCTGGATCGCGTCGGCGAGCTCGATGTCGACGCCGAGGTCGTACGAGTTCAGCTTCAGCTCGTAGCCTTCGGCGAAGGTCTTGTTCGGCTGCACGGTCAGGGTCAGCCGGGCGATCGGGCCGTCGCAGCTCAGCTTCCAGTGCTGATAGCGGTCGGGATGCGTTTGGAAGTCGATCATCGTCGTCGTCGAGGGAGCCAAGTGGTCGGCGCGGGCGGTCCGCGAGGCGCGGGAAGGTAGGCGCCACGGGGCGCGGCGGCAAGCAGGATAGATCAGGTTCGAGGCTGGATCGCCCGTCGAACGTGCAGTATGGATCATCTTTCGTGGTCGCTGACATCTATATCTCGCTGCTGCGGAGCCTCGGCCAGCGGGTCCGGGACCGACGCAAGGCGGCCGACCTGACGCGCCGCGAGCTCGCGCAGCGCGCCGGCCTCAGCGAGCGCTTCCTCGCCGACATCGAGACCGGGAATGCGAACCTGTCGCTGCTGCGCTTCCTCGACGTCGCGGCGGCGTTGCGCGTCGACGCGCCGACGCTGCTCGCCGAAGCGCGTGCGGCGTCGGCGGCGCGACCGGTCGTCGCATTGCTCGGTCTGCGCGGTGCCGGCAAGAGCACCGTCGGCGCGCGGCTCGCGGACGCGCTGCAGTGCGCGTTCCACGAACTCGATCGCGAAGTCGAACGCCACGCGTCGCTGAGCCTGACCGAGATCTTCGAGTTCCACGGCGAGGGCTTCTACCGGCGCGTCGAGCGCGAAGTGCTGACCGGTCTGCTCGCCGCGTCGCGGCCGCTCGTGCTGGCGACCGGTGGTGGGCTCGTCACCGAGTCGGAGACGTTCGAGCTGCTGCGCGCGCGCGCGCGGACGATCTGGTTGAAGGCGACGCCGAAGGACCACTGGGAACGCGTCGTCGCGCAGGGCGATCACCGGCCGATGGCGAACAACGCGCAGGCGTATCAGGACCTCGTCGCGATCCTCGCGCAGCGCGAACGTTCGTACGAGCAGGCCGACCTGACCGTCGACACGAGTGGTCGGACGGTCGACGCCGTCGTCGACGAGATCCTGCGTTCGCCGCTCGTCGAAGGTCTCGCGACGCCCGGGGCCGCGCCGTAGCCTGCGCCGCCTTCGCAACGCCAGAGGCACTGCATGTCGGTTCGTCGAGTTCCTGCGTCGCGCATCGTCGCGTTCGCAGCCGGATTGCCGTTCCTCGCAGCGTTCGTCGCGTTCGCCGGCTGTGCGACGACGCCGCCGCCGACCGGCGGCGCGAAGGCGTGGTGCGAGTCGATTCGCGCGAGCCAACTCGTGCCGGTCTTCCCGCTGACCGAGGATCTGCGTCCTGGCGACGTCTTCCTCGTGCAGACGCCGCTCGCCGAACAGGCGCGGATCTGGCGTGAGCGTGGGTTCCTCGCGTTCGACCATCACGTCGCACGGCTCGAGGACCCGGCGTTTGCGCGGATGTATCGCCGCGGGTGGTTCGCCGATGACTACGCGAAGGCGCCGCATGCGACGTCGCGCTCGACACCGCGCGCGGCGTTTCCGACGTTCACGTTCACGGTCGGCGAGTGGACCGGCGGTGATTCGTTCGCGTTGCCGTCGAAGGAGCTGCCGGTGTCGCTCGCGAAGCTGCGCACGCGCCGCGCGACGGCGACGGTCGCGATCACCGACGCGCACACGTATGCCGCCGACCCCGAGGCGATCGTCGCGGCACTCGACGCGTGGGCGCAGGCGCCGCAAGCGCGCGCGCGACTCGCCGAAGGGGTGCGGCAGGCGGGTTCGGCGCTGTTCCTGCGCGTCGTGACGCGCGTCTACGGCGTCGGTTCGGTGCGCGTCACGCTGACGAACGTGGATCCGGATCGCAGCGAACGGCGTGAGGTCGTGACGTTCGACGAAGTGTTCGAACGTCCGCTCGTGTTCGGCTACGTCGGCTTCGACATCCCGGTCGGAAGCGGCGGCGTGCTCGGATCACCGATCCCGACGTTCCAGCGGCTCGACGGTTCCGTGGCGCCGCCGCAGCCGCAGGTCGATCGACTGACGCACGCGGAGACCGAGTTCGCGATCCAGACCGCGGCGCTGCAGGCACTCGTCGCCGAGGAGCCGGCCCGGGCGCTTCGCGTCGTCGGGGAAGTGATCGCCGCGTTTCCCGATGCGCCGGAGTTCGACGCCGCGCGCGCGCGCCTCGCCGGCGACGACCGTCCGGATCCGACGCGCGCCGACGCCGTCGACGCGACCGTGCGCGACTTCGTCCGCGCCGCATGGCGCTTCGTGTCGGTCGGCGATGGCGAACGGTTCGCGGAGTTCTCGGACGCGTTCGTCGCCGCGTACCGACCGCTGCATGGGAGTCTCTGACGGAACGTCGACCCGTTCAGCGTCGCGGGATCGGCGTCGAGATCGCATCGACGAGGGAGCGCAGCAAGCGGTCGCATTCGACGACGGACATCAGGTTGGCGCGTGCCGACCAGAACGTCAGGTCGCGCAGGTACTCGATCACCATCGCGTCGACGAGCCGCTTCGCCGCGCGGAATGCGGGCATCTGATCGTGCGTTGCCGTGTGGACGCCGCCATTGCGAAAGCGGTGAACGGCATCGGTACGTCCGGTCATTCCCGTGAGGGGGACGGAGTAGCCGCCTTGGAGTGACCCGTCCGCCGCGCGGCTCGTCTCGTGCTTCGAGTGGGTGACGTGTGTCGCCTCGGCGCGGATCAGCGCGTCGAGTTCTCGTGATGCGACTCCCGATGCGCTCGAGACGGCCCGGCCGATCGTGTCGTTGTGGATCCGCACGATGTCGGCGAGGCCGAGTCTCGAATGTGGCGCGACGTACCGATCCCCAGGATTGAGACCGGTGTGGCGGAACAGTTCCGTCGCGCAGATCGAGTCGGGTCGTGTGCGGAGGCGATGGAGCAGATCGAACGACGTTCGAGCGAACGTTCCCCATTCGGGGTCGGACGCGTCGATCACGGCCAGTGCGAGGTCGGTTGCATCCCGTTCCGCTGCCCTTGACGCGTTGTCGGGCGGTGCATCTGCGATCGGCACCAGGGCAGGGTCGTCGCTGCGGGAGTTGTCGTGGAGCGTCGGTGCTCGATCGCTCGTCGCGCGCGGCACGCAGACGACGGTCGCCACGACCGCAGCCGGGATTGCCACGGCGAGGATCGTCAGGAACACGCGGTGCGGGTCGCGCATCGGTCGTCGATCGTGTCGCGAGGTTGAGGACGTCGAGGAGCGGCGAGCCTACCCCCTCACACCGGCCGATCCCCACGCCGACGATCCTTCCACCGCCCGTGCAGGCGCGACACCGCGAGCAGCGCGTGGTGCGCGAGTGCGCGCAGCGGCGGGATCTTGTCGGCGACCTTGCCGAGTGCCTCGGCGAAGCGGTAGCGCATCGCGTCGTGGCGGAGTCGTCGCGCGGCCTGCGATGGCGCCTCCCAGAACTCCGGGCGGCGGCCGAGCGACGCGAGCAGCGCGCCGACGCCCCAGCCCTGCACGAGCGTCGTCAGCAGTTCGCGTTCGTCGGTGCCGTCGCCGCGCGGGAGATGACGCTCGATCAGCAAGCCGAGCAGCGCGAGATGCCGCTCCCACGCCTGCTCGTCCATCATCGACCCGGCGCGCAGCCGGTAGTCGTAGAGCACGCGCGGGACGACCTGCACGCGTAGGCCGAGCCGCGCGAGGTCGAGCCACATCGCCCAGTCCGAGTAGACGTCGACCATCGCGTCGTAGCGCAGGCCGTGCACGTCGAACACCGACCGGCGGAACATCGCGCCGGCGTCGCCGAGCGAGTTGCGGAACACGGCGAGCGGCCGGTCGAACGGCAACCCCTGAACGATCGTCTGCGACGCGCGTGTCCGTTCGTCGAAGATCGACAGCCGCGGCGCGATCGCGAAGACGTCCGGGCACCGCGCGAAGACGTCGACGCCGGTCGCCGCGTAGTCGGGGCGCAGCACGTTGTCGGCGTCGAGGAACAGCAGCGCGTCGCCCGACGCTTGTTGGATCGCGAAGTTGCGCGCCGACGCGAGACCGCCGTTGCGCTTCCGCAACACGCGAACGCGCGCGTCCTTCGCCGCCTGCGCGGCGA